>NZ_JAOCDI010000013.1:0-131626 GCF_029840855.1 Pseudomonas sp. GD03862 | reverse complement strand
CAGTCCACACCCAGCAGTTTTACTCGGCGGAACTGCATGAAGGTCATGCCGGCCACTTCTGGAGCCAGGCGTTCCAGCACCTTGACTGCAGCCGGGCCTTGCAGGGCGAGCAGGGCACGCTCCTCGAACAGCGGCTGCACCTCGCAACGTCTGCCGATGTGGGTTTGCAGGTGAGCCAGGTCCTGCTCCTTGCAGGCGGCGTTGACGACCAGGAACAGGGTGTCCTCGCCCAGGTTGGCAACCATCAGGTCGTCGAGAATGCCGCCTTGCTCATTGGTGAACATGGCATAGCGCTGCATGCCCACCGGCAGGTCGATGATGTCCACCGGTACCAGGCTTTCCAGCGCCTTGGCGGCGTCAGCGCCACGCAGAACGATCTGGCCCATGTGCGAGACGTCGAACAGGCCGGCCTGCTCGCGGGTGTGCAGGTGTTCCTTGAGCACGCCCAGCGGGTACTGCACCGGCATGTCGTAGCCGGCGAACGGCACCATGCGTGCACCCAGTTCCAGGTGCAAGGCATGCAGTGGGGTCTTGAGCAGTGTTTCGGACATCGATGACTCCTTGCTGTCATTGTTGGGTCAACATTCGATGATGTTGACGGCCAGGCCGCCACGGGCGGTCTCTTTGTATTTGCTTTTCATGTCGGCGCCGGTCTGGCGCATGGTGCGGATGACCTTGTCCAGCGACACGTAGTGCTGCCCGTCGCCGCGCAGGGCCATGCGTACCGCGTTGATGGCCTTCACCGAGCCCATGGCATTGCGCTCGATACAGGGCACCTGTACGAGGCCGCCGATCGGGTCGCAGGTCAGGCCCAGGTTGTGTTCCATGCCTATTTCGGCGGCGTTCTCCACCTGCTGCACGCTGCCGCCCATCACTTCGCACAGCGCCCCGGCGGCCATCGAGCAGGCGACGCCGACCTCGCCCTGGCAGCCCACTTCGGCGCCGGAGATGGAGGCGTTCTCCTTGTACAGGATGCCGATGGCTGCGGCGGTGAGCAGAAAGCGCACCACCCCGTCCTCGCTGGCACCGGGGACGAAGCGCATGTAGTAGTGAAGGACTGCCGGGACGATGCCCGCTGCACCATTGGTAGGGGCGGTGACCACACGACCGCCGTAGGCGTTTTCCTCGTTCACCGCCAAGGCATAGAGGTTGACCCAGTCGAGCACTGACAGGGCATCACGCAGGCTGGCTTCCGGGTGGCCGCTCAGTTGGCGGTACAGGGCCGGCGCGCGGCGTTTGACCTTGAGCCCTCCCGGTAATATGCCCTCATGCTGGCAACCTGCCGCGACGCAATCTTGCATCACCTGCCAGATGCGCAGCAGCCCGGCTCGGGTTTCTGCTTCTGGGCGCCAGGCGGTCTCGTTGGCCAGCATGACCTGGCTCACCGACAGGTCATGCGCGGTGCAGTGGCCGAGGAGCGCCTTGGCGGTCTTGAACGGATAGGCCAGCACCGTGGTGTCTTCGACGATGCGGTCATGGCCGGCAGCGTCCTCGTCGACCACGAAACCACCGCCTACCGAGTAATACTCGCGGCTTCGGATTTGCAGGCCTGCGTCGTCGAAGGCGCGAAATATCATGCCGTTGGGGTGGTAGTCCAACGGCTTGCGGATCATCGCCAGGTGCTGCTTTTCGATGAACGCAATGCTGTGTTCGCCCAGCAGGTTGATGCGTCCGCTGTCGCGGATGACCTGCAGGCGGGCGGGAATGCTGTCGGTGTCGATAATGTCCGGGTGTTCGCCTTCAAGGCCCAGCAGCACGGCTTTGTCACTGCCGTGGCCTTTGCCTGTGGCGCCCAGTGAGCCATACAGCTCGGCTTTGATGCTGGCGGTGCGGGCCAGCAGGCCGTCACGGCGCAGCCCTTCGGCAAACCGCGCAGCGGCGCGCATCGGGCCGACCGTGTGGGAGCTGGAGGGGCCGATGCCGATCTTGAACAGGTCGAAGACGCTCAGTGACATGTGGACCTCCTGCCAGGTTGTTGGGTGGACATTGAGCCCTGTAGGAGCGGGTTTACCCGCGAATGCGGCGGTATAGCCACCATCGCATTCGCGGGTAAACCCGCTCCTACACAGAACCCGCCACCCAAGCCAGGTGGCGGGGAGGGCTATCAGGCGTCCTGATAGCTCTCGATCGACGGGCAGGCGCACACCAGGTTGCGGTCGCCGAACACGTTGTCGACCCGGCCGACCGGCGGCCAGTACTTGCCTTCCACCAGGCTCGCCAGGGGGTATACCGCCTGCTCGCGGCTGTAGCCATGGGTCCATTCGCCAACCAGCTCAGCCGCAGTGTGCGGTGCGTTTTTCAGCGGGTTGTCGTCCTTGTCCAGGCTACCGTCCTCCACCGCGCGGATTTCTTCGCGGATCTGGATCATTGCGTTGCAGAAGCGGTCCAGTTCTTCTTTGGACTCGCTTTCGGTCGGTTCGATCATCAGCGTGCCAGCCACCGGGAAAGACATGGTCGGGGCGTGGAAGCCGAAGTCGATCAACCGTTTGGCCACGTCGTCGACACTGATGCCGCTGGTGTCCTTCAGTGGGCGCAGGTCGAGAATGCATTCGTGAGCCACCAGGCCGTTACCGCCGGTATACAGAACAGGATAGTGCTCTTCCAGGCGGCGGGCGATGTAGTTGGCGTTGAGGATTGCCATTTGCGAGGCACGTTTGAGGCCGGCACCGCCCATCATGCGGATATACATCCATGTGATTGGCAGGATGCTGGCGCTACCGAACGGCGCAGCGCATACCGCGCCCTGGGTGTTTTCCAGCTGTGCATGGCCTGGCAGGAACGGCGCCAGGTGCGACTTGACGCCAATCGGGCCAACACCCGGGCCACCACCACCGTGCGGGATGCAGAAGGTCTTGTGCAGGTTCAGGTGGGAAACGTCGCCGCCGAACTTGCCTGGCGCGCACAGTCCGACCATGGCGTTCATGTTGGCGCCATCGATGTACACCTGGCCACCGTTGTCGTGGATGATCGCGCAGATTTCGCCGATCGCTTCCTCGAACACGCCGTGGGTCGACGGGTAGGTGATCATGATTGCAGCCAGGCGCTCGCGGTGCTCGATGGCTTTGGCGCGCAGGTCCTCGACATCGACGTTGCCACGGGCGTCACAGGCGGTAACCACGACACGCATGCCAGCCATGTGTGCGGTGGCCGGGTTGGTGCCATGGGCCGACGACGGAATCAGGCAGATATCGCGATGGCCTTCACCACGGCTGCGGTGGTAGGCGCGGATCGCCAACAGCCCGGCGTATTCGCCCTGCGAGCCGGCGTTGGGCTGCAGCGACACGGCATCATAGCCAGTGGCCGCGCACAGCATGGCCTCCAGTTCGGTGGTCATCTGCAGGTAGCCCTGGCTCTGCTCGGCCGGGGCGAACGGGTGCAGGTTGCCGAACTCGGCCCAGGTGACCGGGATCATTTCGCTGGCGGCGTTCAGCTTCATGGTGCACGAGCCCAGCGGGATCATGCTGCGGTCCAGCGCCAGGTCCTTGTCGGCCAGGCGGCGCAGGTAGCGCATCAGCTCGGTTTCGCTGTGGTAGCGGTTGAACACCGGGTGTTCGAGGATGGCCGACTGGCGCAGCAGGGCGGCAGGCAGCAGGGAACCGGTGCTGGCGGCCAGTGCGGTGAAATCAGGCTGTGCCTGCTCGCCACCCAACAGCTGCCACAGCGACTCGACGTCAGCCTGAGTGCTGGTTTCGTCCAGAGACAGGCCCACATGGGCGGCATCGATCTGGCGCAGGTTGATGCCCTGGGCGCGTGCCTTGTCATGCAGGCTGGCGGTGGCAGTGCCGGTGGCCAGGGTCAGGGTATCGAAGGCGCTGGCGCCCACCACTTGTACGCCCAGCGCCTTCAGGCCGGCGGCGAGGATCGCGGTCAGGGCGTGGGTGCGCTCGGCAATGCGCTTGAGGCCGGCAGGGCCGTGGTACACGGCGAACATGCTGGCGATGTTGGCCAGCAGCACCTGGGCGGTGCAGATGTTGCTGGTGGCCTTTTCGCGGCGGATGTGCTGCTCGCGGGTCTGCATGGCCAGGCGCAGGGCGGTTTTGCCGAAGCGGTCGATCGACACGCCGACCAGGCGGCCAGGCATGTCGCGCTTGAACGCGTCGCGGGTGGCGAAGTAAGCCGCGTGCGGGCCACCGAAGCCCAGTGGCACGCCGAAGCGCTGGGCGCTGCCGATGGCCACGTCGGCGTCGAATTCGCCCGGTGGGGTCAGCAGGGTCAGGGCCAGCAGGTCTGCCGCTACGGCGACCAGGGCGTTGGCCGCGTGGAAGCGCTGCACGACCTCGCGGTAGTCGAACACTTCACCGTTGCTGGCAGGGTATTGCAGCAGGGCGCCGAAGAAGGCGCTGACATCGCCCAGCTCGCGCTCGTCGCCAACCACAACCTCGATACCCAGCGGCTCGGCACGGGTGCGCAGCACGTCGAGGGTTTGCGGGTGGCAGTGCACGGAGGCGAAGAAGGCATGGCTGGACTTGTTCTTCGACAGGCGCTTGCAGAAGGTCATGGCCTCGGCCGCAGCAGTGGCTTCGTCGAGCAAGGAGGCGTTGGCGATCGGCAGGCCGGTGAGGTCGCTGATCAGGGTCTGGAAGTTCAGCAGCGCTTCCAGGCGGCCTTGGGAAATTTCTGGCTGATACGGGGTGTAGGCGGTGTACCAGGCCGGGTTTTCCAGCAGGTTGCGCAGGATCGGTGCCGGAGTGTGGGTGTTGTAGTAGCCCTGGCCGATGTAGCTTTTGAACAGCTGGTTCTTGCCAGCGATGGCCTTGAGCGCAGCGAGCGCGTCGGCCTCGCTCTGGCCGTCGTGCGAGCCAAGCACGCTGGTACCTTTGATGCTGTCGGGGATGACCGCAGCGGTCATGGCGTCCAGCGAGTCGAAGCCCAGTGCAGTGAGCATGGCCTGTTCGTCAGCGGCGCGCGGGCCTATGTGACGGGCGATGAATTCGTTGGCGGTGCCGAGGTTGATGGTCATGGCGGGATTCCTCAGGCGTCGTCGTTGGCTTTGAGCAGGCGGTCGTAGGCGTCCTGGTCGAGCAGAGCGGTTACGGCTTCTGCATCGGCAGGGATGAAGCGGAAGAACCAGCCTTCGCCCATCGGGTCTTCGTTGACCAGTTCAGGGCTGTCTTCGAGCTGGCCGTTGACCTCGACCACTTCACCCGTCAGTGGCATGTACACGCCGCTGGCGGCCTTGACCGATTCGACGGTGGACGCTTCGCTGCCTTTCTCATACTGCTGCAACTCTGGCAGTTGCACGAAAACCACGTCGCCAAGGGCATTCTGGGCGTAGGCGGTGATGCCCACGGTGACGCTGCCATCGGCTTCGACGCGCAGCCATTCGTGATCTTCAGTGAAACGCAACTCGCTCATGGGGAATCCTCGGGAAGCAGGGCGTTGGGGGCGCGGTGGCGCCGCGCTCTTAGGGTAGGATTCCCTTAGCAATAATGCGGCCAACCTATAAAACTTCTTATTTATCAATAGATTACGTAAATTTACGGAGAAGCCGTATTTATCGTGTGGAATGATATCGTTACAGGTGCCTCTGAGAGGAAAAGGGTTTGAGCATCAAACCCTTGTGCACCGACGGCGAGGAGGGTGTGTATCGTTTTCGCTACGACGTAGCGAAAACGATACATGTGGTGCCTGGACTGGCGAGGTGCCAATGGCCTTCGGTCATCTCACTTTCAGCAGATGATCCAGCGAAAACGCGCCGGCGCCTCGGGCAACCAGGAGCAGCAAGAGCCCTGCCCAGGTCAGGTGGGTGGGCCACGCATCGGGGTAGACGAACACTTCGATCACCAACGTCATGCCCAGCAGTGCCAGCGCCGATAGCCGGGTCATCAGCCCGAGCACCAGCAATAGCGGGAACAAGTGCTCAGCGTAGGCGGCCAGGTGCGCTGCAAGCCAGGGCGAGAGTAGCGGCAGCGCGTATTCGGTGCGGAACAGCTCATAGGTGCCGGGTGTAAGGGTGAGGAAACCCTCCACTTTGGTGCGTCCGGAAAGAAAGAATATCGAGGCGATCCCGAACCGGGCGACCAGGCACAACAGGTCATCGCTCAAACGGCGCTCGAGGCTCTGTGCAACGTGGTTCCAGGCGCGCCGCAGGCTGCTGGCCGGAGGTGTGAAATCGGCACTAGCCATGGTGGTGTACTCCTGTGAAGGCGAGTGAGCGAAACGCCTGGGCCGTCATCAGGCGCCCGAGCATCTCGGTGAAATCCAGGTCGGTTTCAGCGTGTCGCGCCAGGTCCGAGGCCTGCATCAGCGACTGTCCGGCAGCACAGGCCTTGAGAAACGCATGGCCACCTTTTCCCAGTGGCTGGTGGCATACGCCATCAGCGGTGCCGACAAACAGCACCCCTTCGCCCACCCATGGTTGGTCATCGGGCCAGGCAACCTGCTGGCGGGCGCAGCGCCACAGGGTGTACACAGGGTGCGCCTCGCACCAGTACCAGCGAGCACTGGCACGGGGGTGCAAGCAACCGTGATCAAGATCGCTGGGGGTCATGCCTGCCAGTTCGACAAGGTTCAGGCACGTTTCGTACGGCGCACTGAAGGCTTCTGTCCAACGCAGGTCCAGGCGGGCGACTTCCGCCAGATACGGCACAGCGTGCTGTGACTGAATGTCTTCGAGGAAATCCGGGAAGGTCGCGCCGTAGCAGATCAACCGGGGATCGCTGGGGGGGAATTGCCGCGCATAGATTGCCGCGGTCTCATCCATCCAGGTGCGCCCGACGAGTGTGCACACGCTCGGAAAGTTTGCGCGCAGCGCATCCACGCAGCCGGCCAACACCGTGTTGCGATAAACCGCGAACGCCGCTTGTTCGGTCACGCCCGCAAGCTGGGGAGCGGGACGGGAATAGAGCGCCTCGATGAACGCTTGCTGGAACTGACCAAGGGAAAGGTTCATGGTAATACACCTGGGCAAGTCATGATCGACTGTGCAATGGACCGTTCAGCAAGCAGTTCGGTGAACGGGGGAAGCTTGTCGTCACGTTCAATGAGGGTCGGGCGCGGGCCGACACGGGAAACCAGTTTGCGGTACAGCGCCCATACAGGCTCGGCCACCTGCGCATCATGAGAGTCGATCAACAGGCTGCCTTGGTCATCGTTGCTGTGCCCGGCCAGATGAACTTCTGTGATGGCTTGCGCTGGAAAGCGGTCCAGGTAGGCAGTTGCCGAGAACCCCAGATTGTGAGCGCTCACGTAGACGTTGTTGATGTCCAGCAACAGACCACAACCGGTGCGACGTGTCAGTTCGCCAAGAAAGTCGATCTCGTCCCAGTCATGGCCCTGCAGCTGCAAGTAATGACTGGGGTTTTCGATGGATATCCGCCGGCCCAAAACCTCCTGGCATCGCTGGATGTTTTCAGCGATGCGCTGCAGGGCTTCGTTGCTGCGCGGAAATGGCAGCAGGTCTGGATGGTAGTGCCCCTGCCAGGTTGACCAGGCCAGGTGCTCTGATACCAGTACCGGTTCGGTCTGATCGCACAGTGCGCGCAGACGCTGCAGATGGTCCTGATCGGGGGCCGCGTCAGCCGCAAGCGAAAGTGCCACACCATGCAATGAGACCGGGTGCCGCTCTGCGATTCGGTTCAGCCAGGCAAGGCGAGGGCCACCGACCATGTAGTTCTCCGGGTGAACTTCAAACCAGAGCCCTTCGAGATTGCACGCCAGCGCCTGGTCGTAGTGCTCGGCCTTCAGGCTGACTCCGGCGCCCATTCGTGCGTCTGTGTTCATGGTCGGTTTCCCCTGATCAAGACTTGATAGGTGTCAGCGAGCCCATGCCGGCGGGTGTCTTGATCGATGTGCAGGTGCCGGCGGGGACGTTTTTCCAGTGCATGCCGTCGTAGTCCTTCTTCGCACTGCCAGCGCAGCTGGTGCCGGCGCCGGCCTTGCAATCGTTCTTTCCTGCCATGGCGACGCCGTAGCATTTTTCCATGGCAGCGCCATTGCCTGCGGGTTGCGTGCTGTCGGCCGCCATGGCGGCGCCTGCAAGCGTGGCAAGCGCGAGTGCTGCGGTGGTGAGGGCGAGGGTTTTCATGGTCAATCTCCTGAGAGTGTGGCCGTGGTTTATACCGGCGGCTCATGGAGTAATTCGTGCCTTGCGTAAAACGGGTTACAGCCTTGGAAGAAATTTTTTCAGGGCGAGTCTTCACGACCTGATGTTGAAGCCAAGGGCATGGCATATTTGCAGCACCTGCGTGCCACACGGCGGGAGCGGATGAATCAAGTCAATTGTATTCAGGGTGTAACCCAGGCGACCCATGCAGCGAACTAACTCACAGGATGAGCTCGAGGCTCGCGAGGCCCGGTTGAAAGCACTGTTGCTTCGGGGGCTGACAGGCGACCAGCTGGCCTATCAGGATTTTCTTGGCACGCTTGCGCTGCATGTACGTGCGTTTCTGCGCAGCCGTCTGAGCAGGCGCCCGGCCGAGATAGAGGACATGGTGCAGGATGTGCTGCTGGCGGTGCATAACGCGCGCCACACTTACCAGCCGCAGCAGCCTTTGACTGCCTGGGTGCAGGCGATCGCCCGTTACAAGCTGGCGGATCATCTGCGAAGTGTTTCACGTCGCGACGCCCGGCATGATGTGCTGGACGATGATGCGCAACTGTTTGCCGTCTCGGAGGTTGAATCAGCCGAGGCCAGCCGAGACCTGACCAAGCTGCTCAAACAGCTGCCAGAGCGGCAACGACTGCCGATTGTTCATGTCAAGCTGGAGGGGTTGTCTGTCGAAGAGACGGCACAACTTACCGGGCTTTCCAGTTCAGCGGTAAAGGTTGGGATACATCGAGGTCTGAAAGCGCTATCCAGGCTGATTGGAGGAGCCAACAACCATGAAGACTGACGATTTGATTGCCTTGCTGGCCGCAGGCGAAGGGCCAGTGCCGCGCCACGCCGTTGGCAGGCGGATGGCAGTGGCTGTGCTGGGCGGGCTGACCGCAGCACTGCTGCTGACTATTACCCTTTACGGTGTACGCAGTGATATCACAGAGGTCGCACAAACCCCGTTATTCTGGGGCAAAGTCGCCTTTCCAACCAGCTTGGCGTTGATCGGGCTGTGGTTGACGAGCCGCTTGGCCAGGCCAGGAGGGAAGGGCGCTGCAGGCTGGAAGATGCTTGGCTTGCCACTGCTGCTGGTCTGGTGCGGGGCGGCGGTGAGTATCGCCGGGGCGCCTGTGGAGGCGCGCGCCGACCTGTTGTTCGGGCGCACATGGCGT
Source organism: Pseudomonas sp. GD03862 (assembly GCF_029840855.1). Taxonomy (NCBI): domain Bacteria; kingdom Pseudomonadati; phylum Pseudomonadota; class Gammaproteobacteria; order Pseudomonadales; family Pseudomonadaceae; genus Pseudomonas; species Pseudomonas sp. GD03862. The sequence continues at coordinate 122,419 of NZ_JAOCDI010000013.1, read as the reverse complement.
ACCTGCGCACTGAATATCGCGTTGCTGTCGGTGCCGGCCTTTGTCACCGTGTTCTGGGCGCTGAAAGGCCTGGCGCCCACCCGGTTGCGGCTGGCAGGTGCTGCCGGTGGCCTGCTGGCGGGTTCGAGCGCAACGGTGGCCTACTGCCTGCATTGCCCGGAAATGGGCGTGCCGTTCTGGGGTGTGTGGTATGTCCTCGGCATGCTCGTGCCGACGGTACTCGGTGCCTGGTGGGGCCCCCGCATGCTGCGTTGGTAGGCTGTACCGGCAGGCCCCACGCAACTCAGAACGACGTTTTGATAGCTTGCCCTGGCTTCACAGGTTCGTGACCTCGCTTAACCCGCAACAAACCAGGGCAATGCCAGGTACAGCTTGATCACGATGACATTGATGATGTCGATGAAGAACGCCCCCACCATCGGAACCACCAGGAAGGCGAGGTGCGAGGCACCATAGCGTTGTGTCACCGCTTGCATGTTGGCGATGGCTGTCGGTGTAGCACCCAGGCCGAAGCCACAGTGGCCGGCGGCGAGGACTGCTGCATCGTAGTTGCGCCCCATTATCTTGAACGTCACGAAGATTGCGAACAGCGCCATGACCAGTGTCTGTGCGGCCAACAAGGTAAAGAAGGGTAATGCCAGGGCTGCCAGGTCCCACAACTTGAGCGACATCAAGGCAATGGCCAGGAACAGGGACAAACTCACATTGCCCAGTACCGACACTTCCCGTTCGAATACTTTGTAAACACCTAAAGCCCGAAGCCCATTGCGCAACAGTACGCCGACGAAGAGTACGCAAACAAATGTCGGCAGTTCGAATGCTGTGCCTTTCAACAAGCCATTAAGTAAGGTACCGGTCAGTAAGCTGACAGCAATAAGTGCCAAGGTTTCTATAAATGAAAACGAGGTGATCAAGCGCTCTTTGTCCGGTTGTTCAAAGCCTTTGGGTAATTGCGGTGCTTCTTCTTGCACCCCAGGCGTTTCGACCCGTTTGATCAGCAACCGGGCGACTGGGCCACCAATCAAACCGCCCAACACCAGGCCGAAAGTGGCAGAGGCCATTGCCAGTTCCGAAGCCGAAGCCAGGCCGAACCGCTCAGTGAAAGTCGCGCCCCAGGCAGCGCCTGTGCCGTGGCCACCCGACAAGCTGATCGATCCGGCCAGCAGGCCCATCAGCGGGTCGAGCCCCAATGCTGTTGCCAGGCCGATGCCCATGGCGTTCTGAACCATAAGCAAACCCGTCACCACCAGAAGGAATACTGCGACCACCCGTCCACCCTTCTTCAGGCTTGCGAAGTCTGCACTCAAGCCGATGGTAGCGAAGAATGCCAGCATCAACGGTGTTTGCAACGAGGTATCAAATTGGACGTGTACATCGAAACTGCGCAATGCCAGGAGTGACAAGGCAACGACCAGGCCGCCTGCAACAGGCTCCGGGATATTGTATGCGCGCAGGAAACCAATGCGTGCGACCAAGCCGCGTCCCAGTAGCAGTACCAAAGAGGCGGCTACAAGTGTCCCGTAAAAATCGAGTTCGAACATCAGGGTACTCTTCGTTCAGGGTGACAAGCAAAATTACAATGTCGCCATTCTACGGGGAGCACTCCAGTCAAATGTGGCTGAGCGGCTAGGAAAAGTCCGATTCAATTATGGGTTTTGACCACAGTCGTTATGGTTTCCCGGGTATTCCATATTTACGCAGCCTCTGCGCGATAGCTGTGTGCGAAGTTTGCAAGCGCCCGGCCAGTTGCCGTGTTGACGGGTAGCTGGCGTATAAACGCTGTAACAGTTCGCGCTCGAAATCACCTACAGCCTGTTCCAGGCTGGCCACTTCGCCGTCTTGCCCGCGTGCCACCGAGGTGCCGGCGATATCCAGGTCGCCGATATCCACCAGGTTGCCCTCGCAGATAGCCGCGGCGCGGAAGATCACGTTCTGCAACTGGCGCACATTGCCCGGCCAAGGGTTGGCCAGCAGTGCCGAATGGGTGGAGGGGGTCAGCCGACAGGCTGGGCGCTGGATTTGCGTGCACGCCTGCTGCATGAAGAAGTGCGCCAGCATCAGGATGTCCTGGCCACGGTCGCGAAGCGGCGGTACCTCCAGGTTAAGCACGTTCAGACGGTAGAACAGGTCTTCGCGGAAGCTGCCTTCGGCGACCATGCGCTCCAGATCGCGGTGGGTGGCGCTGATGATGCGCACATCCACCTTCACTTCACGGTCGCCACCCACCCGGCGGAAGCTGCCATCGCTGAGAAAACGCAGCAGCTTGGCCTGCAGGTAGGGCGACATTTCACCAATTTCATCGAGGAACACGGTGCCCTGGTTGGCCAGTTCCATCAGCCCAGGCTTGCCACCTCGTTGCGCGCCGGTAAAGGCCCCGGGCGCGTAGCCGAACAGCTCGCTTTCGGCCAGGCTCTCGGGCAGCGCGGCGCAGTTCAGGGCCAGGAACGGGGCCGCGTGGCGGCTGCTGACGGCATGGCAGGCGCGGGCTACCAGTTCTTTGCCGGTGCCGGTCTCGCCATGCACCAGCAGCGGTGCATCGAGCGCAGCCACGCGTAAGGCGCGGGCCTTGAGGGTGCGGATGGCCGGCGACTCGCCCAGCAAGGCATCGAAGCCTTCGGCGTGGTCGTGGTGCAGGGCCGACAGGCGTTCGCCCATACGCGAAGGTGGGTACAGCGTCAGCAGGCCACCGGCGTTGGTAATCGGCATGGCGTCCAGCAGCAGGCTATGGCCGTTCAGCTGCATTTCGCGCATGGGCAGGTGGAAGTTGTTGTCCAGCAGCGCCTGCAGCAGCGCGGGGTCGCCAAACAGCTCACCCACCGAGCGGCCGGCAGATTCGCGGCCGCACAGTTCGATCAGCGCCGGGTTGGCCAACAGCACCAGGCCTGCGCTGTCCACCGCCAGCACCGGGTCGCTCATGGCGGCCAGCAGGGCATCGAGCTGCAGGTGGCGGCGCTGGCCGGGGAGGATGTCGACCACGTCCACCGATTGCACGCCGTGTACTTCGAACAGCGCGTCGTGCAGTTCTTCAAGTACGGCGGGGCTGAGGGTGGGGGCGTCGATGTAGACGTTCGGCGGGACCATCTCCACGGCGTCCAGGTTGAGGTTGCGGGCACCGAGCAGGGCGAGGACTTCCTGGGTGATGCCGACGCGGTCGATGAAGCTGACGTGGATGCGCATGGGGTTCGAACAGTTGGCAATGGAGGCCGCCAGTATGCCCTGAGACGGGTGTCAGGCCCAAGGTTGGCGGTGGCGCATTCGCGGGCGCGCCCGCTCCCACAGGCTTGCTGCTGTGGGGGCGGGCTTGCTCGCGAAAAGGGTCACTCCAGATGTTCAGGTTTGATCGGGTCGCCCGATTTCACATCGAGCTTTTCGCGAATGTCCGCGAACATATGGTCATAGAGCTTGTGCGGCGAGCTCAGGGTCTCGAATTTCTTCGGCGGCGCCAGATATGACTGCGCCTTGCGGGTCAGTAGCATGAGGAAGCTGGGCAAGACCTGGTCCTTGGCCAGGAAGAACTTTTCTTCCACCGGCTTGCCTTCGATGCTGCCATGCATGTGGAACTGAATACCTCTGCCTTCCTTGGGGTCCGCCACGGCCTCGTACTCGATGTTCAGGTCATAGCTGTGGTCGGCGTTGTTCAGCGCAGTGCGCTCGATGTGTACATGACCGGAGTGATACTGGGCCATGGCTATCTCCTTTGGAAGGTCGAAAATGGCGGGCCGCGTAAGCCCGCCGACTGCATTCAACGGTAGCTGATCCCCGGCTTCTCGGTGGAAACCCGAGTGCCGGCTTTGCCTTTGACGATGTCTTCGATGTTCTCCAGCGAACTGATCACCGCCACCTTGCCGGTGTTGCGGGCAAAGTCGCAGGCGGCCTGCACCTTCGGCCCCATGGAGCCGGCGGCAAACCCCAGCGTTTCCAGCGCGTCCGGGTGGGCCTGGGCGATGGCCTTCTGCGTCGGTTTGCCCCAGTCAATGTAGGCTGCATCGACGTCGGTGGCGATAATCAGAAGGTCGGCTTCCAATTGCTCGGCCAGCAGCGCCGAGCACAGGTCTTTGTCGATCACCGCCTCGATGCCTTTGAGCTTGCCGTTTTCATCGTACATGGTGGGGATGCCGCCACCGCCTGCGCAAATCACGATGCTGCTTTTCTCCAGCAGCCACTTGATCGGGCGAATTTCGAAGATGCGCTTGGGTTTCGGGCTGGCTACCACGCGGCGGTACTTGTCGCCGTCGGCCTTGACCACCCAGCCCTTTTCCTTGGCCAGGCGCTCGGCCTCTTCCTTGCTGTAGACCGGGCCGATGAACTTGGTCGGATCCCTGAAGGCCGGGTCATTGGCGTCCACTTCTACTTGGGTGAGCAAGGTGGCGAATGGCACCTCGAAGGCCAGCAGGTTGCCCAGTTCCTGTTCGATCATGTAACCGATCATGCCCTCGGTCTCGGCACCCAGCACGTCCAGCGGGTAGGCCTCGTCTGGCTTGTACGACAGGGCCTGAAGCGACAGCAGACCCACTTGCGGGCCGTTGCCGTGGGCGATGACCAGCTCGTTGCCAGGGTGAATCTTGGCGATCTGTTCGGTGGCGGTGCGGATATTGGCGCGCTGGTTGTCAGCGGTCATGGGCTCGCCGCGACGAAGCAGGGCGTTGCCGCCCAATGCAACAACGATACGCATGTGGAATGTCCTTTAGCGAAAGAATGAATGGACTGTCGCTGCACGGAGGCTGCGGAGTTCGCTGTGGGAGCGGGCATGCCCGCGAAGAGGCCAGACCTGACATCATCAATGATGCGGCTGACGCCTTCGCGGGCACGCCCGCTCCCACAGGGACTGCGGGCTACCTATAGATCAGCCAGGGTCGATACCAGGATCGCCTTGATCGTGTGCATGCGGTTTTCCGCCTGCTCGAAGGCGATGCACGCTGGCGACTCGAACACGTCATCGGTCACTTCGATGCCGTTGGCCAGGTCCGGGTATTGTTCGGCGATCTGCTTGCCTACCTTGGTTTCGGAGTTGTGGAATGCCGGCAGGCAGTGCATGAACTTGGTCCGTGGGTTACCGGTGGACTTCATCAGTTCGGCATTCACCTGATAAGGCTTGAGCTGTTTGATGCGCTCACCCCAGGCTTCGATCGGCTCGCCCATCGATACCCACACGTCGGTATGGACAAAGTCGACACCTTTGACCGCGGCTTTCGGGTCTTCGGTGAGGGTAATGCGTGCGCCGCTTTCTTCAGCGTACTGCTTGCAGCGCTCGACCAGGTCGTCGTGTGGCCACAGTGCCTTGGGCGCGGCGATGCGCACATCCATGCCCAGCTTGGCGCCGATCAGCAGCAGCGAGTTGCCCATGTTGTTGCGGGCATCGCCCAGGTAGGCGTAGCTGATGTCGTGCAGCGGCTTGTCGCTGTGCTCACGCATGGTCAGCACGTCGGCGATCATCTGGGTCGGGTGGTATTCGTCGGTCAGGCCGTTGAACACCGGTACGCCGGCGAACTTGGCCAGCTCTTCGACGATTTCCTGCTTGAAGCCACGGTACTCGATGGCGTCATACATGCGCCCGAGCACACGGGCGGTGTCCTTCATGCTTTCCTTGTGGCCGATCTGCGAGGAGTTGGGGTCGATGTAGGTGACGTTGGCGCCTTGGTCATAGGCTGCGACTTCGAAGGCACAACGGGTACGGGTGGAGGTTTTTTCGAAGATCAGGGCGATGTTGTTGCCCTTCAGGTGCTGCTGCTCGGTGCCCGTGTACTTGGCGCGCTTGAGGTCGCGGGACAGGTCCAGCAGGTAGCGCAACTCGCGGGTGGTGTGGTGTTCCAGGCTGAGCAAGTTGCGGTTGTGAATGTTGAACGCCATGACAGTTTCTCCTTGAGTTCGGTGATGTCCCGGCCGCCACTTCATGGGTGCGGCCGGGCGTAATGGTCGTTAGTAGTCGATCGGGTCGCGCACGATAGGGCAGGTCATGCAGTGGCCGCCGCCACGGCCCCGGCCCAGTTCGCCGGCGCTGATGGTGATGACCTCGATGCCAGCCTTGCGCAGCAGGGTGTTGGTGTAGGTGTTGCGGTCGTAGCCAATGACCACGCCCGGCTCGATGGCCACCACGTTGTTACCGTCATCCCACTGTTCGCGCTCGGCGGCGAAGCTGTTGCCGCCGGTCTCGACCACGCGCAGCTGCACGCCCAGTTGCTCGCCCACCACCTCGATGAACGACTTGTTGATGCGGCGTACATCCATTCCGTAAGGCTTGCTTTCGTCCGGGCGGATGATGAATGGCACAATCTCTTTCACCACTTCCGGGAAGACCGTGACCAGGTCGCGATCGCAGAAGCTGAAGACAGTGTCCAGGTGCATGGCGGCGCGGGACTTTGGCAGGCCGGCGACGATCACTTCCTTGACGGCGCCCTTGGCGAACAGGTTTTGCGCGAGCTGGCCGATGGCCTGGCGCGAGGTGCGCTCACCCATGCCGATGAGCACGATGCCATTGCCGATCGGCATCACATCACCGCCTTCGAGCGTGGCATTGCCATGGTCCTTGTCCGGGTCGCCATACCACACCTGGAAGTCGGCCTCGGTGAACTCCTTGTGGAACTTGTAGATGGCGGTGGTCAACAGGGTTTCCTGGCGACGCGCCGGCCAGTACATCGGGTTCAACGTCACGCCGCCGTAGATCCAGCAGGTGGTGTCGCGCGTGAACTGGGTGTTGGGCAGTGGTGGCAGGATGAAGCTGGAGTGGCCCAGGTAGTCGTTGTACATCTTCACGACTTCGGCGCCTTCGCTCTGCGGCAGGTCCTGGCCCGCCACGCCGCCGATCAGGAATTCGGCCAGATGGCGTGGCTCCAGCCCTTCGAGCCAGCTGCGTACTTCGTTGGTCAGGCCTACGCCGACGGTGTCAGGGGTGATCTTGCGGTCGAGGATCCACTTGAGCGCCTCTTTGTTCTGCACGATATCGGTCAGCAGGTTGTGCATCTCCAGCACATCCACGCCACGCTCGCGCATCTTGGTGACGAAGTCGAAATGGTCACGCTTGGCCTGGTCGACCCAGATCACGTCGTCGAACAGCAGTTCGTCACAGTTGCTCGGCGTCAGGCGCTTGTGCGCCAGGCCCGGGGCGCAAACCATCACTTTGCGCAGTTTGCCGGCTTCGGAGTGGACACCGTACTTCTGTTTTTCAGCGGACATGGTTTCATTCCTCCAATTGATCGAAGACGTGGGTCAAAGGGTCAGGAAGCCGTCATACAGGCCATAGGCTGCCACCAGGGCGCCAATGACCACGGCTGCGAAGATCAGTTTTTCCACGTTGGTGAAGACCGGTTTGCCCACCTCACGCTTGGCCTTGGCGAACAGGATGGCGCCAGGTGCGTAGAGCAGGGCAGAGAGCAGCAGGTATTTCACGCCGCCGGCGTACAGCAGCCAGATGGCGTACAACAGGGCGATGCCACCGATGATCAGGTCCTTCTTGCGTTCGGCCAGGGCTTGTTCGTAGGTTTCGCTGCGCAGTGCCAGCAGGAACGCATAGGCTGCCGACCACAGGTAGGGCACCAGGATCATCGAGGTGGCGAGGTAGATCAGAGACAGGTAGGTGCTGCTTGAGAACAGCGTGATGACCAGGAAGATCTGCACCATGGCGTTGGTCAGCCACAGGGCGTTGGCCGGTACCTGTTTGGCGTTCTCGCGGCGCAGGAACTCCGGCATGGTGTGGTCCTTGGCTGCGGCGAACATGATCTCGGCGCACAGCAGCACCCACGACAGCAGCGCCCCGAGCAGCGAGATGACCAGGCCGACGCTGATCAGCACCGCCCCCCAGTGGCCGACCACATGCTCCAGCACGGCAGCCATCGACGGGTTCTGCAGCTTGGCCAGTTCCGGTTGAGTCATGATGCCCAGCGACAGCACGTTGACCAACACCAGGAACAGCAGCACGGTCACGAAGCCGATCACCGTTGCCTTGCCCACGTCGGTGCGTTTTTCCGCCCGCGCCGAGAAGATGCTCGCGCCCTCGATGCCGATGAACACCCACACGGTGACCAGCATCATGTTGCGCACCTGGTTCATGACACTCCCAAGCTCTGGCGTGCCCGTGGCCCAGATATCGGCGGTGAAGATGTCGAGCCTGAAGGCGAACAGGCAGATCAGGGCGAACAGCACCAGCGGCACCACTTTGGCCACAGTGGTGACCAAGTTGATGAAGGCGGCTTCCTTGATGCCGCGTAGTACCAGGAAGTGCACCGCCCACAACAGGATCGACGCGCCAATGATGGCGGCTGGGGTGTTGCCTTCACCGAAGATCGGGAAGAAGTAACCCAGGGTGCTGAACAGCAGCACAAAGTAGCCGACGTTGCCCAGCCAGGCACTGATCCAGTAGCCCCAGGCCGAGGAAAAGCCCATGTAGTCGCCGAAACCAGCCTTGGCGTAGGCATACACCCCGCCATCCAGATCAGGCTTGCGGTTGGCCAGGGTCTGGAACACGAAGGCCAGGGTCAGCATGCCGACTGCGGTGATCGCCCAGCCGATCAGCACGGCCCCAACCCCTGCGCTGGCGGCCATGTTTTGTGGCAGCGAGAAGATACCGCCGCCAATCATCGAGCCGACGACAAGTGCAACTAACGCGCCGAGCTTTAGTTTTCCGGATGAATCAGACATTTAACAACTCCTGCCAGGAGAAAGTTGACGACAGAATAGATCCGACGCCTTTGCCTTGACCTGACTTGCGTCAGTTTAAGGCGACGTGAAGGTAGGAAATTTCCTTCACGGGTGCTCCTGGAGAGTGCCGACAGCTTGAGCTGCAGGCCTTGTGTGCTGGCACCTCCATGTCCTTCTAGAGCAAACGCTCTGTTCAGCCTGCGATGCTTGAAACTAGCTGCTTTTGCCGCTTTCGCAAATTTTCCACAAGAATTTCGAGTTTTATCCGTTTCTTTTCTAGTTGCCGGACTGCTGCTAGTTTTGAGAGAGCAGGCACATAGACAAAGCAGTTATGAGTGATATAGGTTGAACGCACAGCTTTAGTATAAGTAACGATATTCATATAGCCCGCAAGGCTGTTTCAAATGCATGACAGGGCTCGAAGAAAGGGAGGCTCATGAGCGAACCGGGACAGAAGCTGCGCCTGGGCGCGCTGATCGCGCTGGTGGTCGGGTCGATGATTGGCGGCGGTATCTTCTCGCTGCCGCAGAACATGGCCGCGCGTGCTGATGTGGGCGCAGTGCTGATCGGCTGGGGGATCACCGCGGTCGGCATGTTGGCCCTGGCCTTCGTGTTCCAGACCCTGGCCAACCGCAAGCCGGAACTGGACTCAGGGGTATATGCCTACGCCAAGGCCGGCTTTGGCGAGTACATGGGCTTTTCCTCGGCCTGGGGCTACTGGATCAGCGCCTGGCTGGGCAACGTCGGCTACTTCGTGCTGCTGTTCAGTACCCTGGGCTTCTACTTCCCGGTGTTCGGCGAAGGCAACACGCCCATCGCCATCGGATGTGCCTCGCTGCTGCTGTGGTCGGTGCACTTCCTGGTACTGCGCGGCATCAAGGAGGCGGCCTTCATCAACCAGGTCACCACCGTCGCCAAAGTGGTGCCTTTGCTGATTTTCGTGGTGATCGCGGCATTTGCCTTCCGCGCCGATATCTTCACCCGGGATATCTGGGGCTTGAGCAACCCACAATTCGGCAGCGTGCTGGAGCAGGTGCGCAACATGATGCTGGTGACCGTGTTCGTGTTCATCGGCATCGAGGGCGCCAGTGTGTATTCCGGGCGCGCCCAGCGTCGGTCAGACGTTGGGAAGGCCACGGTCATCGGTTTTCTGGGTGTGCTGGCGCTGCTGGTGCTGGTCAACGTGTTGTCGCTGGGCATCATGACCCAACCGGAACTGGCCGGGCTGCAGAACCCCTCGCTGGCCTCGGTGCTGGAGCATATCGTCGGCCCCTGGGGCGCCTTGCTGATCAGCCTCGGCCTGGCGGTCTCGCTGCTTGGCGCCTTGCTTTCATGGGCGCTGCTGTGTGCCGAAATCCTTTACGCCACGGCGCGGGACAAGACCATGCCGCGCTTTCTGGCCAAGGAAAACGCCAACCATGTGCCGGCTAACGCCCTGTGGCTGACCAACTGCATGATTCAGGGTTTCCTGCTGATTACGCTGTTCTCCGCCGGTACGTACACCAGTCTGATCTACCTGGCCTCGTCAATGATCCTGGTGCCCTACCTGTGGTCTGCGGCGTATGCCGTGCTGCTGGCGATGCGCGCAGAAACCTATGCCGGGCAGCCGAGGTTGCGGCGCAAGGACTTGCTGGTGGCGCTGGTTGCCCTGCTGTATGCCGTGTGGCTGCTGTATGCCGGCGGGCTCAAGTACCTGCTGCTTTCGGCGCTGCTGTACGCCCCCGGCGTCATCTTGTTCGCGAGGGCCAAGCATGAGCAGGGGCAGACGTTGTTCACGGCCTGGGAAAAGCTGATTTTCGCCGCCGTGCTGGTGGGTGCCGCGCTGGCGGCCTACGCCTTGTATTCAGGGCTGCTGAGCTTGTGACGGGGCAGGGCAGACGTGTTCCGGGCGTGACCAGATCCACAGGTTGCCCAGGGTCATGCCGGCGATTGCCAGGAATACTGGCCAGTGGTGTTCCAGAAAGGTCAGCATCAAGCCCGCGCACAGCAGCATGCTGATGGTTGCGCTGACCTTGGCCCGGCGCTGGATCACCTTGCCGTTGCGCCAGTTATGCAGAATTGGCCCGAACAGCCGGTGGTTCTCCAGCCATGCCGACAGCCGCGGTGAACTGCGTGTGGCGGCCCAGGCGGCCAGCAGGATGAACTCGGTGGTCGGCAAGCCAGGAATCACAATGGCGACCAGACCCACCCCAAGGCTCACGTAAGCCAGGATTCCATACAACAGGCGGGCGAGTTTCGAGCGGGCTGGTAGGGTCATGTTCTCACTGCAAAAAACGGTTCGGCCACCGGAGGGGTGGCCGGCTACGGCGTATCAGACCAGCGCGGCATCCGCAGCGTAGGCGTGCTTGAGCAACTGGGTGAAGCGCTCGAAGGCAGCCACTGCACCGCGTTCGGCAGCCGCTTCCTCTTCAGGCGAGAGCGCCAGGCCATCGAGGATGCGGGTGAACTGCTTCCAGCCTTCGGCACGGCCACCGGCGGGCTCCCCCAGGTGACGGGCGCCGAAGCTGTCGGACAGTTCCAGGGCCACGGCACGCTTGATCAGAAACGCAGCGCCCAGTTTGGAGCCTTCGGAGACGAAGATCCAGCCCATTGCCTCGCCCAGGCTCGGCTTGCCCACGGCACCCGGTACGGCGGCCGGTATTTCGGTGTCGAGGTCGGCGAGGTCCAGGCGGGCCTGCTCGGCACGGCAGCGCTCAGCCAGATCAGGGACGATGGCGATCAGCTGAGGGTCGTTGTACAGGGCCTGCAGCTCGGACTGGAACAGGTACTGTGCGACGACGAAGCGGGCGAAACTTTCGCGGCTGTCGAAAGGCGCGTGGGATTTCACCAGGGCATCCAGCTCGGCGTGCGGGGCGTGGGTGATCTGGTTCAGGCGCTGGGAGCGCAGGGCTGGGCGGTCGGTCATGGGGGAGTCCTTGGAAAGAGGGCGTCTAGATACAAGACGAAACAGCGGGAGCGGGACAGTAAAAAAAGCCGGTATTTGTGTTGCCAGTACCGGCCTCTTCGCGGGTTTACCCGCAAAGAGGCCGGTACAGACGTAACGCCTCAGATATCCCAAACCACATTGATACCGAAGTTGCGCCCCGGCATGGTCAGGCGGTCGATGTTGGCTGGCTGGGTCACAGCCGCCTCACCCTGGCCGTCGTAGCTGCGCACCGAATCCCACTGCCAGTACTTCTTGTCGGTAAGGTTGTACAGCCCGGCGTTGATGGTGACGTCGTCGGTGACCTTGTAGTAGCCGGTCAGGTCCAGCACACCGTAGCCCGGGGTGCGGAACTTCGAGGTAGAACCGTCAGGCGAATAAAAGGTGCTGTCGTCGACACGGGTCTTGCGCTTGACCAGCGTCCAGCTCAGCAAGCCACCGTAGTTCTGCTGCTCGTAGCCCAGGCCGAATACGCCCTTGAGCGGGTTGACACTGTTCAGCGGTTGACCGGTGTCATCGTTACGACCATAGGTGTAGGCAATCGAGGTTTGGGTATAGAGACCCTGCGGTGCGCCGAAGTGGTCGAGGTTCAGGCGGCCCTTGAATTCGGCACCCTTGATGGTGGCGTGCTTGATGTTGTTGGCCTGGAAGGTCTGTTCCAGGTTGGCGCTTTGCACGGCATCTTCGTCGATGAAATCACGGTACTTGTTGTAGAACACTGCCACGTCGAAGTTGCCGGCGTCGAAGTTGCCTCGCAGGCCGGTTTCGTAGCTTTTGCTCTTTTCAGGCTCAAGGTTCGGGTTGCCCTCCACGCGGTAGCCTTGGTCCAGGTTCTGGAAGCGGCCATACATGGCTTTGGCGGTCGGCGTGCGGAAGCCCTCTGCATATTGGCCGTACCAGGTGTAATTGTCGTTGAAGGCGTAGGTCAGGCCGAACTTGGGCGAGACGCGGTGCCACTTCTTGTCCGAATCGTCCTGGGAGGTAGGCGCTGTACCGCTGGACTCCAGACCGCGCAGGAATTCCTCGGTGAATTTGGGCTCCATACGGGTGTAGTCGTAGCGCGCGCCGGGCATGAAGGTCCAGTTGTTCCAGCGGATTTCATCCTGCGCGAACAGGCTGTAGGTATTCACGGTCGGGTCCGGGAAGTCGCTGACCAAGGCCTGCCCGTCACGCGCGCTGTCCTGTCCGATGGCTGTACAGGTACCACCGATGTTCAGGCAAGTGCCGGTGCCGCTACGTGAACCCGTGACTTTCTCCTGTTTGAGTGTGGTGCCGTAGGTAAACAGGTGGTCGGTTTGGCCAATGCTGAAGGCCTTGTCCAATTGGGCGTCGAATACCCACTGGCGATCCTTGTAGGTAGTCTGCCGGTCCCGAAACACTTGGCGTCCCGAGGCGACATACAGCTCATCGGTACGTTGGTCGGTCTTCGCGATCTGGTAGTTGAGGCTCCATTTGACGTGATCCGCGACCACGCTATCGAGGTCGAATTCATGATTGAGGCCGAAGCGTTCACGGGTGATCGTGTCGTTGCCTTGGCGCATGCGGTACGAGTTCATGCCACCGAAGCCCGGAATGAACGGCCCACCCACCGCGCTGAGGATGTTCTGGTCGCGGTCATCCTTGTAGCGCTCGTAGGTGAACCCCAGGCGCGCGTCGTCGGCGTAGTTCCAGCCCAGCTTGGCCAGCACGTTGGTGGTGCGCGCATCCATCGGGTTGGCTTCGGTGCGCGACAGGCCGTCGCCACTGTGGCTGCCGTGGGTTTCGGTCTCGTGGCCGTTGCGCTGGCTCAGGTGCAGCAGGCCGTCGAAGTCACCCTGGCGGCCGGCGACGGTGGCGGAGGTCAGCCAGCTTTCGTCGGCCGAGCTGTAGCCGGTTTTCAGGCGTGCCCCCACATCCTTACCGGGCTTGATGATGTCGTCCGGATCGAGGGTGAAGTAGCTCACCGCACCGCCGATGGCGTTGCTGCCATACAACACCGAGGCCGGGCCGCGGAGGATTTCCACACGCTTGACGATTTCCGGGTCGACATAGTTGCGCTGGGTCTGGGCGTAGGGGCCGTAGAAGAAGCTGTCGGGGATCGACACGCCGTCGACTTGGGTGAGGATCCGCTCGCCGTCGATACCACGGATGTTGTAGCCGTTCAGCCCGCTGCGCTGGCCGGTTCCGGATACCGAAACCCCCGGCTCGTAGCGCACCAGATCCTGGATATTGTTCACGTTCTGCCGGTCCAGTTGCTCACGGGTCTGCACGCTGACAGTGCTCGGCACCTGGCTGACGTCCTGTGCGCTGCGGGTGGCGCTGACGGTCACCTGCTGCAGGGCGATCACGTTGCTTGCGGTTTGGCGCTCCAGTACCACATTGCCGTTGCTGATCTTGCGAAAACTCAGCCCGGTACCCCGCAACAGGCGCTTGAGGGCAGCATCTGGCGGCAGCGAACCCTGTACGCCTGGCGAAGCCACGCCGTCGGCCAGCTCGGCGCTGAAGCCGACCTGCCAGCCGGTGACCTGGCTGAAGGCGTTGATCGCCGACACCAGCGGCTGCTGGCCGATGCTGAAGCGGTAGTCGCCCATGCGCGGGCTGCTGGCCTGGGCCGGCTCGGCGGCCAGCGCCGGCAGGCTGCAGGCACCGCTGGCGAGCAGGGCAAGGGTCAACAGGGACAGTTGTCCTGTACGGCGGGGAAGGTTGGACGAGCGGGTAGGACCAGTGGACATCGGAAGCGCTCCCAGACGCGCGGGCTGTTATAGGTGATGGCTGTTCTCGTTCTCAAACAAGAATCAGTTGCATTGGCTATAACGAGACGGGCGGGCGAGTGCGATCGCGTAAAAATAATTCAGGGGTCAGTTCAGGATGACCAGCGCCGGGTACTCATGCAGTTGTGCCGAGGTGATGTGGGCCAGTGCGCGCAGGGTTTCCAGTGGCTGGTCGAGGCGGTAGTTACCGGTGACGGCAACGTGCTCCAACTGCGCATTGCGGTTGATGATCCAGCCCGGGTAGTAGCGCTGCACTTCGGCCAGCACCTGGCTCAACGGGCAGTTCTCGAACACCAGGCGGCCGTCGATCCAGGCCAGGTCCTTGTGCATGTCGGGGCGCTGGCGCTGGCCAAAGCCCTGGGGGCCGACGCTGATGCTGTCGCCGGCACTCAGGCGGATGCGCTGGTCGCGCTCCCCCTGCAGGTCGACATCGCCGCGTTGCACCCGTACCTGGGCCTCGCCGTCAAGGTAGCGCACGGCAAAGTCGGTGTCGCGCACCTGTGCGCGCAACGGCCCGGCTTCCACCTCCAGCGGCAGCTGCGCGCCCTCGGGGACCTGGAAGTAAGCCTCGCCCTGTAGCAGGCGGGCGACCTGGCGGCCGTCCTGGCGTTCGCTGGCGAATGCCGAATTGGTGTTGAGCAGCACTTTTGCGCCGTCTTCCAGTTGCAGGCGCTGGCGCTCGCCGACCACCGTAAGGTGGTCGGCCTGCAGGCGCATGGGCAGGTTACCGACGGTGAACAGCCCGACCAGCAGCAGCGCTGCGGTGGCCAGGGGTTTCCAGTGACTGCGCAGGCGCCCGCGCCATGAGCGGCGTTGCTGCTGGTGCATGTGCGTGGCCACCTTGTGCAACGGCGTACCGTTCCACAGCGCCTCGGCTTCGACATAGGCCTCGGCGTTTTCCGGCGCGGCGCTCAGCCAGGCTTCAAAGGCCTGGGTGTCTGCGGCATCTGCGCATTGCAGGCGCACCAGCCAGTCCAGCGCCTCGTCCATGGCACGAGCACGGGCATCAGGCCTGGCAGGTGACGGGCGAGGGGCAGGGCTGTCGGTCACGGTGAATCCTTGAATGGTTTTTTGCGAATGATCAGGGCTAAGGCGGGGTGTGGCAAGGGCTTTGCGTTGCCGTTCGCCTGGGGTCAGCTCACTTGAGTCGTTCGGCAACACCCATGCAGATTGCCATGATCAGTTTCAGTTCCTTTTGTACCGTGCTGGGCGAAACACTCAGTTGTTCGGCGATTTCCAGATAGGTGGCGCCATGCAGGCGGCTGAGGATGAAAATGCGTTGTTGGCGTTCGCTCAGTTGATTGAGGCTGACGCTGAGGTGCTTGAGCAACTGCTCGGCGTGGGCGGCATCCTCGCTGCTGGTGGCGGGCGCGGCGACACTGTGCAGCACTTCGTCGGGCACGTCGTCGACCAGCATGCGTGCCTGCACCCGGCGTGCACGCAGGTGGTCCAGCGCCAGGTTGCGCGCGGTCTGAAACACGAACGGCTCGATGTGCTCGATGGGCCGCTCGCCCAGCGCGCGGGACACCCGCAGGTAGGTTTCCTGCAGCAGGTCTTCGGCCGTGCTGGGGTTACCGACCATGCGCTGCAGGGTACGCAGCAGGGTGAGGCGCTGAACGAGGAAGACGGAATTGAACCGGGACTGACTCACGGGGGGACCTGGCCGACGAAAGGTTAATGATAATGCTTATCATCCGTGCGGCAGGTCAAGTGTGGAATTATCAGGAAAAGGTAAAGATTGTAGTCGCTGGATGTCGTTTGCTTTTTTTTGGAGCAACTGTCTTGCTCAATTTCCAAAAGCTGGCGCGATCCCTGTGGGAGCGGGCTTGCCCGCGAACACGGGCGAAGCCCGTGCCATCCACCACGGTGTTGGCTTCGCGGGCAAGCCCGCTCCCACACGGGTCGCGTCAGCCAGCCCGGTGCAGCGCCAGGCAGTTGTCCAGCATCCGGTTGCTGAACCCCCACTCGTTGTCATACCAGGCCAGCACCTTGAGCATCCGCCCGTTGGCCCGGGTATGGTTGGCATCGAAGATCGACGACAGCGGGTTGTGGTTGAAATCGCAGGAAACCAATGGCAGGGCGTTGTAGCCCAATACCTTGGAATGCTTGCTGGCCTCGAGGAACAGCTGGTTGACCTGCTCGGCCGTGGCCTCGCGCTTGAGGTTGACGGTGAGGTCCACCAACGACACGTTGATGACGGGCACCCGCACCGCCATGCCGGTCAGCTTGCCGGCCAGCTCCGGCAGCACCAGGCCCACGGCCTCGGCGGCACCGGTCTTGCTCGGGATCATCGACTGGGTGGCTGAACGCGCGCGGTACGGGTCGCTGTGGTAAACGTCAGTCAGTACCTGGTCGTTGGTGTAGGCGTGGATGGTGGTCATCAGGCCTTGCTCGATGCCGAACTCCCGGTGCAGCACCTGGGCGATCGGCGCCAGGCAGTTGGTGGTGCAGGAGGCATTGGAAATGACCTGGTGCGAGGCACGCAGGATGTCGTGGTTGACCCCGTACACCACAGTGGCATCGGCACCCTTGGCCGGAGCCGAGACAATCACCTTGCCCGCCCCGGCGGCCAGGTGCGCAGCGGCTTTGGCGCGGTCGGTGAACAGCCCGGTGCACTCGAACACCACGTCGATCGCCTCGGCCTTCCAGGGCAGTTCGGCCGGATTGCGAATGGCACTGACCGCGATACGGTCACCGTTGACCGTCAGGCTTTCGTGGTCGGCCTCGACGGTCGCGTCGAAGGTGCCGTGGACACTGTCGTACTTGAGCAGGTGGGCATTCATGGTGCTGTCGCCCAGGTCGTTGATGGCGACGACCTGCAGGTCCTGGCGGTAGCCTTGGGTATACAGTGCGCGCAGGACATTGCGCCCGATTCGGCCGAATCCATTGATGGCGATGCGAAGGGTCATGGCAGTACCTCTGGCAGTTCGAGTGAAACCTGTGGCACAAAGGAGCTTCACTGAAACGGTTTTGTTGTTGGAATTACAAGATTATTCACTGGCTGATAGAAAACAAGCCTTTTTAGTGGCAGTATTTTGTTTAAATATACAACGAGTGGTTGGGCGTCGTGCCTCCACCGATGCAGCGGGCTCCTAACCATGAGCCTAGGCCGCAATCGTTTGGAGGGGAAATGCCCGGTAAACCGCCCTTACAATTAGCCTGGAGTCCAGTACATGCATCCGCGCATCCTTGAGGTCACCCAGCGGCTGGTCGAACGCAGCCGCGCCACCCGCGAACGCTACCTGCAACTGATTCGCGGCGCGGCCAGTGAAGGCCCCATGCGTGCCAGCCTGCAGTGCGCCAACTTCGCCCACGGCGTGGCCGGTTGCGGCAGCGAAGACAAGCAGACTCTGCGCCTGATGAACGCGGCCAACGTGGCCATCGTCTCGGCCTACAACGACATGTTGTCTGCCCACCAGCCTTACTTGCACTTCCCCGAGCAGATCAAGCAGGCCCTGCGCGAGGTCGGTTCGGTCGGCCAGTTCGCCGGTGGCGTGCCGGCCATGTGCGACGGGGTGACCCAGGGCGAGCCGGGCATGGAGCTGGCGATCGCCAGCCGTGAAGTGATCGCGATGTCCACGGCGGTAGCGCTGTCGCACAACATGTTCGACGCGGCACTCATGCTGGGCATCTGCGACAAGATCGTCCCCGGCCTGATGATGGGCGCGTTGCGCTTCGGCCACCTGCCGACCATCTTCGTCCCGGGTGGGCCAATGGTTTCCGGCATCTCCAACAAGCAGAAGGCCGATGTGCGCCAGCGCTATGCCGAAGGCAAGGCCAGCCGCGAAGAGCTGTTGGAGTCCGAGATGAATTCCTACCACAGCCCCGGCACCTGCACCTTCTACGGCACCGCCAACACCAACCAGTTGGTGATGGAAGTGATGGGGCTGCACCTGCCGGGCGCCTCGTTCGTCAACCCGTACACGCCGCTGCGTGACGCACTCACCGCCGAGGCTGCGCAGCAGGTGACACGCATGACCAAGGCCAGTGGCAGCTTCATGCCGCTGGGCGAAATCGTCGACGAGAAGGCGCTGGTCAACTCCATCGTCGCGCTGCACGCTACCGGCGGCTCGACCAACCACACCCTGCACATCCCGGCGATCGCCCAGGCTGCGGGTATCCAGCTGACCTGGCAGGACATGGCCGACCTCTCCGAAGTGGTGCCGACCCTGTCGCACGTCTACCCCAACGGCAAGGCCGACATCAACCACTTCCAGGCTGCCGGCGGCATGGCCTTCCTGATTCGTGAACTGCTCGACGCCGGCCTGCTGCACGAAGATGTCAACACCGTGGCCGGCCATGGCCTGCGCCGCTACACCCAGGAACCCTTCCTCGACAATGGCAAGCTGGTGTGGCGCGAAGGGCCGCAACACAGCCTGGACGAAAGCATCCTGCGCCCGGTGTCGCGACCATTCTCGGCCGAAGGCGGCCTGCGGGTGATGGAGGGCAACCTGGGCCGTGGCGTGATGAAAGTCTCTGCCGTCGCCCCCGAGCACCAGGTGGTCGAGGCCCCGGCGCGGGTGTTCCAGGACCAGCAGTCGCTGGCCGACGCGTTCAAGGCCGGTGAGCTGGAACGTGACTTTGTCGCGGTGGTGCGCTTCCAGGGCCCGCGTTGCAATGGCATGCCGGAACTGCACAAGCTCACCCCGTTCCTCGGTGTATTGCAGGACCGTGGCTACAAGGTTGCGCTGGTCACCGACGGGCGCATGTCCGGTGCCTCGGGCAAGATCCCGGCGGCCATCCACGTTTGCCCGGAGGCTTACGACGGCGGCCCGCTGGCGCGGGTGCGCGATGGTGATATCGTGCGGGTCGACGGAGTCGAAGGCACGTTGCGGATCATGGTGTCGGCCGAAGAACTGGCCAGCCGTGAGCTGCCGCCGGCACCCCAGGGCAACGACCTCGGTTGTGGGCGCGAGCTGTTCGGCTTCATGCGCATGGCGTTCAGCCCGGCAGAGCAGGGCGCCAGTGCCTTTACCTCGGCCCTGGAGCACCTCAAATGAAGCACCTGCTGGTTGGTGATATTGGCGGCACCAATGCCCGTTTTGCGTTGTGGCGTGACAACCAGCTGCATGAAGTAAATGTTTTCGCCACCGCGGACTACACCAACCCCGAGCAGGCCATCGAGGCCTACCTGGAAAGCCAAGGTATCGCCCGCGGTGGTCTGGCGGCGGTGTGCCTGGCGGTGGCCGGCCCGGTCGATGGCGATGAATTCCGCTTCACCAACAACCACTGGCGCCTGAGTCGCACGGCATTTTGCAAGACCTTGCAGGTCGAGCGACTGTTGCTGATCAATGATTTCACCGCAATGGCGCTGGGCATGACGCGTCTGCGCGAAGGCGAGTTCCGCGAGGTGTGCCCCGGCCAGGCCGACCCCTCGAGGCCGGCATTGGTGATCGGGCCAGGTACTGGCCTGGGTGTGGGCTCGTTGCTGCGTCTGGGCGAACAGCACTGGAAGGCCCTGCCGGGTGAAGGCGGACATGTTGACCTGCCGGTAGGCAATGCTCGCGAAGCGGCAATCCACCAGCAGATCCACAGTCAGATCGGCCATGTCAGCGCCGAGGCCGTGCTCAGTGGGGGTGGCCTGGTGCGGCTGTACCAGGCGATCTGTGCGCTGGACGGCGACACGCCCAGGCACAAGACCCCGGCGCATATCACCGATGCCGCACTGGGCGGTGAGCCTCGTGCGCTGGCGGTGGTCGAGCAATTCTGTCGTTTCCTTGGGCGAGTGGCGGGTAACAATGTGCTGACGCTGGGCGCGCGAGGCGGGGTCTATATTGTGGGCGGTGTGATTCCGCGCTTTGCCGAGCTGTTCCTGCGTAGCGGGTTTGCTGCGAGTTTTGCCGACAAGGGGTGTATGAGTGGCTATTTCACCGGGGTTCCGGTGTGGCTGGTGACGGCGGAATATTCCGGGTTGGAGGGGGCAGGGGTAGCGTTGCAGCAGGCGTTGGATCACTGAGGGGGCCGCTTTGCGGCCCCGATGGCAATACCCGACAGCAGGCAAAAAGACCTGTAATCAACAAGAGGAAGGACCACCTTGAGCACTGCCGGCAAATCGATCCTGATGGTCGACGACGACCAGGAAATTCGTGAACTGCTGCAAACCTACCTGAGCCGCTCCGGCTTCCAGGTGCATGCCGAGGCTGACGGCAAGGGCTTTCGCCACGCGCTGGAAACCACGCCCTGCGACCTGGTCATTCTTGACGTCATGTTGCCCGACGAGGACGGCTTCAGCTTGTGCCGCTGGGTACGCCAGCACCCACGCCAGGCGCGCGTACCTATCATCATGCTCACCGCCAGTTCGGACGAGGCCGACCGGGTCATCGGCCTGGAGCTGGGCGCTGACGACTATCTGGGCAAGCCGTTCAGCCCCCGCGAACTGCAAGCGCGAATCAAGGCTTTGTTGCGCCGCACCGAGTTCGGCCAGACGGCGCCGGGCAGCGCCGTGCTGGCTTTCGACGACTGGCGCCTGGACACGGTCAGCCACCGCCTGTTCCACCGTGATGGAGAGGAGGTGATTCTCTCCGGCGCCGACTTTGCCCTGCTCAAACTGTTCCTCGATCACCCGCAGCAAATCCTCGACCGCGACACCATCGGCAACGCCACCCGTGGTCGCGAACCGATGCCGTTGGACCGTATCGTCGACATGGCGGTCAGCCGTCTGCGCCAGCGCCTGCGCGATACCGACAAACCTCCCCGGCTGATCCGCACCGTGCGAGGCAGTGGCTACTTGTTGGCGGCGCATGTCTGCTGTGCGCCCTGAGCGGCGCTGGCGCCTGCTGCCGCGCTCCTTGCTGGGGCGCATGCTGTTGCTGACCTTGCTGGTTGTCCTGCTGGCCCAGGGGTTGTCCAGCATCATCTGGGTGTCCCAGCTGCGCGCCAGCCAGCTTCAGGGGCTGCGTGCCAGCGCCAGCAGCCTGGCCCATTCCATGAGTGCCAGCGTCAGTTACTTCCGCTCGCTGCCGGTGGCCTATCGGCCGCTGGTGCTCGACCAATTGCGCAGCATGGGCGGCACGCGTTTCTTCGTGTCGCTTAACGCCACGCCGCTGGACATGCAGGCACTGCCCGTCACCCCTCGCAAGCAGGCGGTGATCGATGTGTTCCAGCAGGTGCTGCACGAGCGCCTGGGTTCGCAGATGGAAATTTCCGTGGAGTTTGTCGGGCCTGACGACCTGCGCATCTTCAACAGCGGCCTCAAACTCGACGAACTGCCGCGCTCATGGGCCCATTATTCGCTGACCCTGGAACCGCTGAAACCCCCGGTACTGGTCACGCAGATCCGCTTGGGCGAGGGCGAATGGTTGTACATCGCCTCGCTGTTGCCCGAACCGTACACGGGGCTGGAAGCCGAACGCCTGCCGCGCCAGCAGATCGGCTTCATCGTGCTGACCACGGCCTTGCTGTTGCTGTTCATCGGCTTGCTGGTGCATTGGCAAAGCTGGCCACTGAAGCGCCTGGCGCGGGCCGCCCGAGAGATGTCGCTGGGTGCCGATGTGGCGCCAGTGGCTGAAGCTGGCGGCAGTGAAGTGGTCGAGGTGAGCCGGGCATTCAACAGCATGCGCGAGCGTATCAGCCGTTACCTGACCGAACGCAGCCAGCTGTTCAGCGCCATTTCCCACGACCTGCGCACGCCGATCACCCGCCTGCGCCTGCGTGTCGAACTGCTGGAGGACGAGCGCCTGCAGGCCAAGTTCAGCCAGGACCTGGACGAACTGGAGTTGCTGGTCAAAGGCGCGTTGCAGTGCGTAAAGGACACCGACATCCACGAAAACATCGAGCCGGTCGACCTTAACCAGGTGCTGGAGATTCTGGCCGAGCCTTACCTGGGCGATGGTCGCATCACCGTCGAGGGCCAGGCGCTGGCGCCTTACCCGGGCAAGCCGCTGGCGTTGCGTCGCTGCATCGGCAACCTGATCGACAACGCCATCAAGTACGGCGAACGGGCGCGGCTGCGCATCATCGACGGGGCAGAGGGCTTTGTGCTGCAGGTGGATGACCAGGGGCCCGGGGTGCCGCAACAGCAGCTGGAACAGGTGTTCGAGCCGCATTTCCGGCTGGCCGGGCAGCAGCAGGGGTATGGGCTGGGGTTGGGCATTGCGCGCAACATCGCCCATAGCCATGGGGGCGAGGTGAGCTTGCTGAACCTGCGGGAGGGCGGGCTGCGGGTGACCCTGTATTTGCCGCGGGGTATGGATTGAGTTTTTGGGGTGCCTGTGCGGGCCTCTTCGCGGGTGAACCCGCTCCTGCAACGACCGAGTCAGGTTTGCGTCGTAGGAGCGGGTTCACCCGCGAAGAGGCCCGCACAGGCACCCAAAATGTCACTGCCCGGTGACAATCCCGCCGTCCTTCGTGACATCCGCCATGACCCCGCTGGCTAGAATTCGCAAACGACTGGCAAGGATCAAGCTGGCCCATGACCCCCCTCAACCTGTCCGTTAACAGCTGGCTCAATGCCCCGGCCCACACCGCCTGGCGCCTGGCTGAAGCACAGCGCCTGCTGGCCTTTGCCAAGGCCGCGAAACTACCCGACGGTTTCGGTAACCTGGATGCCAATGGGCAACTCGCCCCCGGTGCCCGTGCCGAAACCATCAACACCGCCCGCATGACCCATTGCTTTGCCCTGGCCCACCTGCAGGGCATCCCCGGTAGCCTGGCCTATGCCGAGCACGGTGTGGCAGCACTGCGCGGTGCCATGCAGGATGCCACCCACGGCGGTTGGTTCGCCCATCCTGGCGGCCACGACGATAGCGGCAAGGCGGCGTACCTGCATGCCTTCGTCGCGCTGGCCGCCAGCTCGGCGGTGGTGGCCGGCGCTGTCGACGCCAATACGCTATTGGCAGACGCAATCCAGGTGATCGAAGCGCATTTCTGGAGCGAAGAAGAAGGTGCCCTGCGGGAAACCTTCTCCCGCGCCTGGCAGCTCCCCGAGCAGTACCGGGGCGCCAACAGCAACATGCACGCGACCGAGGCCTTCCTGGCGTTGGCAGACGTCACCGGCAACGGCCTGTGGCTGCAACGTGCCTTGCGTATCGCCGAACGCATCATCCATACCCATGCCGCCGCCAACGGCTATCGGGTGATCGAACATTTCGATGCCCATTGGCAGCCGCTGCCGGATTACAACCTCGAACACCCCGCCGACCCCTTCCGGCCTTATGGCACTACACCCGGGCATGCCCTGGAGTGGGCGCGGTTGCTGTTGCACCTGGAAGCCAGCCTTGAACGGGCCGGCCTGTACGCCCCGCAATGGCTGGCGGACAGTGCCCGCGCATTGTTCGACACAGCCTGCCAACAGGCCTGGAACGTCGATGGCGAACCGGGTTTCGTCTATACGCTGGACTGGGCTGATCGCCCGGTGGTGCATGCACGATTGCACTGGGTGCACGCTGAGGCTTGCGCGGCTGCGGCAGCCCTGTTGCAACGCACCGGCGAGGCGCATTACGAACAGTGGTACCGCTGCTGCTGGGGCTTTATCGCCAACCATTTCATCGACCCCATTGGCGGCAGCTGGCACCACGAACTCGATGCGCACAACCAGCCGGCCGGGTCCCTCTGGCCGGGCAAGCCCGACCTCTACCACGCCTACCAGGCGCTGCTGCTGCCAGGCTTGCCGCTGGCACCCAGCCTGGCCAGCAACCTGGCCAGCTCCAGCTATGTAACCAGATGATGACATTCACGCATCGCTTCGTTACCTGACGAGGCGGGCACGCTGTTTAGACTTCATGCTACGCAAGCGATCGACTTGCACGGCATAACAACAAGAAAGGTGCTCCGATGAATTCCACGCTCCGTCTCGCTGCCGCAATTTCCTTTGCCTCGTTAATCCCCTTGGGTGCCCAGGCTGCTGAGGCCAAAGGCAGTGTCGAAGTGGTGCACTGGTGGACCTCCGGTGGTGAAAAAGCGGCGGTCGATGTGCTCAAGGCCCAGGTCGAAAAAGACGGCTTCATCTGGAAGGACGGCGCCGTCGCCGGCGGCGGTGGTGCAACGGCCATGACCGTGCTCAAAAGCCGCGCAGTGGCCGGCAACCCGCCGGGCGTCGCGCAGATCAAAGGCCCGGACATCCAGGACTGGGCGGCCACCGGCCTGCTCGACGCCGATGTGCTCAAGGATGTGGCCAAGGAAGAAAAGTGGGACTCGCTGCTCGACAAGAAAGTGGCCGACACCGTGAAGTACGACGGTGACTACGTTGCCGTACCGGTGAATATCCACCGCATCAACTGGCTGTGGATCAACCCCGAGGTGTTCAAAAAAGCCGGCATCGACAAGGCGCCCACCACTCTCGACGAATTCTACGCCGCTGCCGACAAGCTCAAGGCTGCCGGTTTCATCCCGCTCGCCCATGGTGGCCAACCCTGGCAGGACAGCACCGTGTTCGAAAGCGTGGTGCTGTCGGTGATGGGCGTCGATGGCTACAAGAAGGCCTTGGTCGACCTCGACAGCGCAACGCTGACCGGGCCGCAGATGGTCAAGGCGCTGACCGAGCTGAAAAAAGTCGCCACCTACATGGACCCGGACGGCAAGGGCCAGGACTGGAACCTGGAAGCTGCCAAGGTCATCAACGGCAAGGCCGGCATGCAGATCATGGGCGACTGGGCCAAGAGCGAATGGACCCTGGCGAAGAAAACTGCTGGCAAGGATTACCAGTGCGTGCCGTTCCCCGGTACTGACAAGTCCTTCCTGTACAACATCGACTCGTTGGTGGTGTTCAAGCAGAACAACGCTGGCACCTCTGCCGGTCAGCAGGACATCGCCCGCAAGGTGCTGGGTGAGGACTTCCAGAAAGTCTTCAGCATCAACAAGGGTTCGATCCCGGTACGCAACGACATGCTTGCCGACATGGGCAAGTATGGTTTCGATGCCTGTGCTCAAACCTCCGCCAAGGACTTCCTGGCCGACGCCAAAACGGGCGGCCTGCAACCGAGCATGGCGCACAACATGGCCACCACGCTGGCCGTGCAGGGCGCGTTCTTCGATGTGGTGACCAACTACATCAACGACCCCAAGGCCGACCCGGCCGATGCGGCGAAGAAGCTGGCGGCGGCTATCAAGGCTGCCCAGTAACGGCTGTTCGCGGGCACGCCCGCTCCCAGATGGGCCCTGCTCACCACTGTTCCTGGTCATGACGCCGGACCTGTGGGAGCGGGCTTGCCCGCGAAGCGGTGCATAGCACTGCCACTACCTCGGGATCCAATACATGACCACGACCACCGCCCAATTGCGGGCCTCACCCCTGGACGCGCTTCAGCGCTGGCTGCCCAAGCTGGTGCTGGCACCCAGCATGTTCATCGTCCTGGTGGGCTTCTACGGCTACATCCTCTGGACCTTCGTGCTGTCCTTCACCACCTCGACCTTTCTGCCCACCTACAAGTGGGCGGGCCTTGCGCAATACGCCCGTCTGTTCGACAACGACCGCTGGTGGGTGGCGAGCAAGAACCTGCTTCTGTTCGGCGGCCTGTTCATCGCCATCAGCCTGGCCATCGGTGTGTTGCTGGCGGTGCTGCTGGACCAGCGCATCCGTCGCGAGGGCTTCATCCGCACCATTTACCTGTACCCCATGGCGTTGTCGATGATCGTCACCGGTACCGCCTGGAAGTGGCTGCTCAACCCGGGCATGGGCCTGGACAAGTTGTTGCGTGACTGGGGCTGGGAGGGCTTTCGCCTGGACTGGCTGATCGATCCCGACCGGGTGGTGTATTGCCTGGTGATCGCGGCCGTGTGGCAGGCTTCGGGCTTCATCATGGCCATGTTCCTTGCCGGCTTGCGTGGCGTCGACCCGTCGATCATCCGCGCTGCGCAGATGGATGGCGCCAGCCTGCCGCGCATCTACTGGACCGTGGTGCTGCCCAGCCTGCGCCCGGTGTTCTTCAGTGCACTGATGATCCTCTCGCACATTGCCATCAAGAGCTTCGACCTGGTGGCGGCAATGACGGCCGGCGGCCCGGGTTACTCCTCCGACTTGCCGGCCATGTTCATGTACTCGTTCACCTTCAGCCGCGGCCAGATGGGCATGGGCTCGGCCAGCGCCATCCTGATGCTCGGGGCAATCCTGGCGATCCTCGTGCCTTACCTGTACTCGGAGCTGCGGAGCAAACGCCATGCATAGTCCTGTCGACAAGCCGGTGCTCAGCTTCAGCCGTATGGCCATCCATGCCGTGTTGCTGATCGCCGTGCTGCTGTATCTGGTACCGCTGGTGGTGATGCTGCTGACCAGCTTCAAGACCCCCGAAGACATCACCACCGGCAACCTGCTGAGCTGGCCTGCAGTGATTACCGGCATAGGCTGGGTCAAGGCCTGGGGAGCGGTCAGCGGTTACTTCTGGAACTCGATCATGATCACCGTGCCCGCGGTGCTGATCTCCACCGCGATTGGTGCACTGAACGGCTATGTGCTGTCGATGTGGCGCTTCCGAGGTTCGCAACTGTTCTTCGGCCTACTGCTGTTCGGCTGTTTCCTGCCGTTCCAGACTGTGCTGCTGCCGGCCTCGTTCACCCTCGGCAAGCTTGGCCTGGCCAGCACCACCAGCGGCCTGGTGCTGGTGCATGTGGTCTACGGCCTGGCCTTCACCACGCTGTTCTTCCGCAACTTCTACGTGAGCATCCCCGACGCGCTGGTCAAGGCCGCGCGGTTGGACGGTGCCGGGTTCTTCACCATCTTCCGCCGCATCATCCTGCCGATGTCCACGCCGATCATCATGGTCTGCCTGATCTGGCAGTTCACCCAGATCTGGAACGATTTCCTGTTCGGCGTGGTGTTCTCCAGCGGCGATTCGCAACCGATTACCGTCGCCCTGAACAATCTGGTCAATACCAGCACCGGGGCCAAGGAATACAACGTCGACATGGCGGCAGCGATGATCGCTGGCCTGCCAACCCTGCTGGTCTACGTGGTGGCAGGCAAATATTTCGTGCGCGGGCTGACGGCCGGCGCGGTCAAGGGGTAAGCCATGGCAACGCTCGAACTTCGCAATGTGAACAAGACCTACGGCAGCGGCCTGCCGGATACCCTCAAGGACATCCAGCTGTCGATCAAGGACGGCGAGTTCCTGATCCTGGTGGGCCCGTCGGGCTGCGGCAAGTCGACCCTGATGAACTGTATCGCCGGCCTGGAGCAGATCACCGGCGGCGCCATCCTCATCGACGAGCAGGACGTCAGTGGCATGAGCCCCAAGGACCGCGATATCGCCATGGTGTTCCAGTCCTATGCGCTGTACCCCACCATGAGCGTGCGCGAGAACATCGAGTTCGGCCTGAAGATCCGCAAGCTGCCCCAGGCCGCCATCGACGAGGAAGTGGCGCGGGTGGCCAAGTTGCTGCAGATCGAACACTTGCTGGCGCGCAAGCCGGCGCAGCTGTCCGGCGGCCAGCAGCAGCGCGTGGCCATGGGCCGGGCGCTGGCGCGGCGACCCAAGATCTACCTGTTCGATGAACCCCTGTCCAACCTCGATGCCAAGCTGCGGGTCGAAATGCGCACTGAAATGAAGTTGATGCACCAGCGCCTGAAGACCACCACGGTGTACGTCACCCATGACCAGATCGAGGCCATGACCCTGGGCGACAAGGTCGCGGTGATGAAGGACGGCATCATCCAGCAGTTCGGCACCCCGCAGCAGATCTACAACGACCCGGCCAACCAGTTCGTGGCCAGCTTCATCGGTTCGCCGCCAATGAACTTCATTCCGGTGCGTCTGGCCAGGCAGGATGGCCGCTTGCTGGCGCTGCTCGACAGCGGCCAGGCGCGCTGCGAACTGCCCTTGGGGGAGGCTGCTGACGCGCTTGAGGGGCGCGAGATCATCCTCGGCATCCGCCCTGAGCAGATCGCCCTGGGCGCTGCTGACGGCAATGGTTTGCCGGCTATCCGCGCCGAGGTGCAGGTGACAGAGCCCACCGGGCCGGACCTGCTGGTGTTCGTCACGCTCAACCAGACCAAGGTGTGCTGCCGCCTGGCGCCAGATGTGGCGTGCCGGGTGGGTGACACCCTCAACCTGCAATTCGACCCGGCCCGGGTGCTGCTGTTCGACGCCGCCAATGGCGAGCGCCTGCATCTGGCCAGTACTGGCGCAACCGCAAAGGACAACGTGGCTCACTTCAAAGGCCGTTGACTCGTCTACACCATCAATAAGAAAAAGAGGACGCAAAGGGATGGAACAGCGCAAACGCATCAAGACACTGGGATCGCTGGCCTTGCTTGCACTTGTAGGCAGCAGCGGTACACAGGCTGCCGAGGCTTTTTCCAGCGAATCCAAATGGATGACCGGCGACTGGGGCGGCACCCGGACCGAGCTGCTGGACAAGGGCTATGACTTCACCCTCGATTATGTGGGTGAGGTGGCTGGCAACCTGCATGGCGGCTACAACGACGACAAGACGGCACGCTACAGCGACCAGTTCGCCCTCGGCGCGCATCTGGACTTGCAGAAGATACTGGGTTGGCATGATGCCGAGTTCAAGCTGGCGATCACCGAGCGAAGCGGTCGCAACCTGTCCAACGACCGCATCAGCGACCCGCGCGCCGGGCAGTTCAGCTCGGTGCAGGAGGTGTGGGGCCGTGGCCAGACCTGGCGCCTGACCCAGATGTGGATCAAGCAGAAGTACTTCGACGGCGCGCTGGACGTGAAATTTGGCCGTTTTGGCGAGGGCGAGGACTTCAACAGCTTCCCTTGCGACTTCCAGAACCTGGCCTTCTGCGGCTCGCAGGTGGGCAACTGGGTGGGCGGCATCTGGTACAACTGGCCGGTCAGCCAGTGGGCGCTGCGGGTGAAGTACAACATCACGCCGGAGTTCTTCGTACAGGTCGGGGCCTTCGAGCAGAACCCTTCCAACCTGGAAACCGGCAACGGCTTCAAGCTCAGCGGCAGTGGTACCAAGGGTGCGATCTTGCCGGTGGAAGCGGTGTGGTCGCCCAAGGTCAATGGCCTGCCGGGCGAGTACCGCCTGGGTTACTACTACAGCACGGCCAAGGCTGACGATGTGTACGACGACGTCAACGGCAACCCGCAGGCGCTGACAGGTGAAGCCTTCAAGTCGCACTCCAGCAAGCACGGATGGTGGGTGGTGGCGCAGCAGCAGGTCACTGCCCATGGCGGCGACGTCAACCGGGGCCTCAGCCTTTTCGCCAACTTCACCGTGCACGACAAGGCCACCAACGTGGTCGACAACTACCAACAGGTGGGGTTGGTCTACAAAGGCGCTTTCGACGCCCGGCCCAAGGATGACATCGGCTTCGGTGTGGCGCGTATTCATGTGAATGACGACGTGAAGAAGCGCGCCGAACTGCTCAACGCACAGAGCGGCATCAACGATTACGACAACCCTGGTTTCGTACCGCTGCAGCGTACCGAATACAACGCAGAGCTCTACTACGGCTTCCACGTTACCAACTGGCTGACCGTGAGGCCCAACCTGCAGTACATCAAGAGCCCTGGCGGGGTGGACGAGGTGGATAACGCGCTGGTCGCTGGCTTGAAGATTCAGTCGTCATTCTGAGTCAACTTGTTGTAAATTTACGCCAATCCATTTTCGGTTCCCGGCACCCACTGGTCTGCAGTGGGTGTTGGGGATAGGCCGAGACAGCGCTATCTCAAACAACAAGAGCTCTGAACCATGCCCGAACATCCGCTCCATCGCTTCTTCTCCTCGCAGCGGCCCCGGCCGACATTCGAGTGGGAGCGTTATCAGCAGCGCGATGTCCTGATCATCGACCACCCCCGTTGCCAGGCGGTGTTCAGCCGCCAGGGCGCGCAGTTGCTGCACTTTCAACCAGCGGGTGAACGGCCGTGGCTGTGGTGCGCCGAACAGTGGCCGCAGGTGGGGGCGATCCGCGGTGGTGTGCCGGTGTGCTGGCCCTGGTATGGCCGTCATCCCAGCGAAGACCTGTGGCCGGCCCACGGTTGGGCGCGGTTGCTGGACTGGAAGCTGGTGGACAGCCGTGAGGACGAGGAGGGCGTGACCCTGAAATGGCGGCTGGACCTGTGCGACTGGCAGGTCGACCTGCATGCCCGGTTGGGTAGCCGCATGGAGCTGAGCTTGAGCACCGAACATCAGGACAGCGAACCCTGCCAGTTGAGCCATGCGCTGCTGGCGTACTGGCGCATCAGTGACGTGTCCGAGATAGCGCTGTCTGGTCTGGAAGACATCGAGGGCTACGACCGCCTCAACCGCCAGGCTTGCCGTGAGGATGGCGCGCTGAAGCTCAAGGGCGGCTGCCAGAAGGTCTACCCCGGTACGCCACGGGTGCAATTGCAGGACCCAGCCTGGCAGCGCGAGCTGTGCATCGACACCGGTGACAGCGACGACACCGTGGTCTGGCACCCTGGCAATCGCCCGCTGATGGGGGTGACTGGCCGCGAGTCGCAGCGTTTTGTCTGCGTCGAGGCGACCAGTGGCAGTGGCGAAGGCCTGAGCCTGGCACCTGGGCAGCGTGCGCACCTGCGATTGCAGGCGCACCGGCTCAGTTGAGTTCGTCGTCCTCGATCGGGTAGCGGCTGGCGTTGAGGCTTTCCTTGATCTTGCGCAGGTGGGGCTGGAAGTCCACGCCGCGGCGCAGGGTCATGCCGGTGGCCAGTACATCGAGCACAGTCAGCTGGATGATCCGCGAGGTCATTGGCATGTAGATGTCGGTATCTTCCGGCAGCGGAATGTGCAGGCTCAGGCTGCAAGCATTGGCCAGTGGCGAGCCTGCGGCGGTCAGGCCCAGCACCGAAGCGCCGTTTTCACGTGCCAGGCGCGCCACTTCGACCAGTTCGCGGGTGCGCCCGGTGTAGGAAATGATCACGAACAGATCGCCGGTGTGGGCGACCGAGGCCAGCATGCGCTGCATCAGCACATCGGCGTGGGCCGACACGGCCAGGTTGAAGCGGAAGAACTTGTGCTGCGCATCCAGGGCCACCGGGGCTGAGGCGCCGAGGCCGAAGAAGTGGATCTGCCGGGCCTGGATCATCATGTCCACGGCGCGGCTGACCTGCTGCGGGTCCAGTTGCTGGCAGGCGCTGTCAAGCGAGGCGATGGCGCTGGCGAAGATCTTCTGGGTGTAGGCGGCCGGGTCATCGTCGGCCTCTACCGCGCGGCTGACATAGGCGGCACCACTGGCCAGGCTCTGCGCCAGTTGCAGCTTGAGCTCGGGGTAGCCGCTGACGCCGAACGAGCGGCAGAAGCGGTTGACGGTCGGTTCGCTGACCTTGGCCGCCTGGGCCAGCGCAGCGATGCTGAAACGGGTGGCTTGTTGCGGGTTGAGCAGGATGACTTCGGCGACTTTGCGTTCGGCCTTGTTCAGCTCGTCGAGGCGGCCCTGGATCTGTTCCAGGAGGTTTCGCACGCGGTCCATGGGTGTGTCCTTGGGTCGGGAAGACAGCCGGCTGTGTGAGCAGCAGGCTTTTTGCACGGTCGTCTATCGTACTGTCGGTGCGGTTGGCGTACCACTTGTCTGTAACACTTGTGTGTAATGTTGTGGTTTTTACTACATTATCCCTTGAAAACCGTGTGTGAAAGCGGTATTCCTAGACCAACTTTAGGAAAGAACCAACATCATGGCCGCAATCAGTGTCGAACCTTGCACCTTTGCCCTGTTTGGCGCCCTCGGCGACCTGGCATTGCGCAAGCTGTTTCCTGCGCTCTACCAGCTCGACCGGGCCAACCTGTTGCACCCGGACACCCGCCTGCTGGCCCTCGCCCGTGAGGTCGGCAGTGCGCAGGAGCACCTGGACAGCATCGAAGCCCACCTGCGCCGGCACGTGCCCGAGGCAGATATCGAGCCTGCTGCGCTGGGGCGCTTCCTTGCCCGCCTGAATTACCAGCACCTGGACTTCCTTCAGCCCGAGGGCTATCAGGCCTTGGCCGAGCAACTGCCGGGCGAGCTGCCGCTGATCGCCTACTTCGCCACGGCGGCGGCGGTGTATGGGGCCATCTGCGAAAACCTCGACAAGGTCGGGCTGGCTGCGCGCACCCGGGTAGTGCTCGAGAAACCTATTGGCCACGACCTGGAGTCGTCGCGCCGGGTCAACGATGCCGTGGCGCGGTTCTTCCCTGAAAGCCGGGTTTACCGCATTGACCATTACCTGGGCAAAGAGACGGTGCAGAACCTGATTGCCCTGCGCTTCGCCAATAGCCTGTTCGAAACCCAGTGGAACCAGAATTCCATCTCCCATGTGGAGATTACCGTCGCGGAAAAGGTCGGTATCGAGGGCCGTTGGGGTTATTTCGACAAGGCCGGCCAACTGCGCGACATGATCCAGAATCACCTGCTGCAGTTGCTGTGCCTGATCGCCATGGACCCGCCCAGCGAACTGTCCGCCGATGCCATCCGCGACGAGAAGGTGAAAGTGCTCAAAGCCCTGGCACCGATCACTGGCGACGGCCTGAGCACCAGCGTGGTGCGCGGCCAGTACATTGCCGGCTACAGCGAAGGCAAACCGGTGCCGGGTTACCTGGAAGAAGACAACGCCAACGCCCAGAGCGACACCGAAACCTTCGTTGCCCTGCGCGCCGACATCCGTAACTGGCGCTGGTCGGGCGTGCCGTTCTACCTGCGAACCGGCAAGCGCATGCCGCAAAAACTGTCGCAGATCGTCATTCACTTCAAGGAAACGCCGCACTACATCTTCGCCCCGGAACAGCGTTTGCAGATCGGTAACAAGCTGATCATCCGCCTGCAACCGGACGAAGGCATTTCTTTACGGGTGATGACCAAGGAGCAGGGCCTGGACAAGGGCATGCAACTGCGCAGTGGCCCATTGCAGCTGAATTTTTCTGATGCCTGGCGCAGTGCACGAATTCCGGATGCCTACGAGCGACTGTTGCTCGAAGTGATGCGCGGCAACCAGAACCTGTTCGTGCGCAAGGACGAAATCGAGTATGCCTGGAAGTGGTGCGACCAGTTGATCGCCGGCTGGCGTAATGCGGGCGATGCGCCCAAGCCATACGCGGCGGGCTCCTGGGGGCCGATGAGCTCGATTGCACTGATCACACGCGATGGGAGGGCGTGGTATGGGGATATCTGAATTGAAACTGCCAGCGGCCGTGAAGGCTCATGAACTGGCGGATGCCAAGGCACTGTCCGTGTCCTTGGCTCATGATGTGGCTGAGCGCCTGCGCGCCGCGATTGCCGCCAAGGGGCAGGCCTGTGTGGTGTTGTCTGGCGGCCGCAGCCCGGTGCCGTTCCTGGAGAAACTGGCCAGCGAGCACCTGGACTGGGCCAAGGTCACTGTCAGCCTGGCTGATGAGCGCTGGGTGCCGGTGGAGCACGCCGACAGCAATACCGGCCTGCTGGCCCGCCACCTGCTGAAGGGCGAAGCGGCCAAGGCCCGTTTCGTTGGCCTGTACCAGCAGGCGGAGAACCTCGATGCAGCTGCGCTCAAAGCTGACCAGGCCTTGGCCGAGCTACCGCCGATCGACGTGCTGGTGCTGGGCATGGGCGACGATGGCCATACCGCCTCGCTGTTCCCCGCCAGTCCCAACCTGGAAGCAGGCCTGGACCCGGCCGGCCCACGCCGCTGCCTGCCGATGCTGGCGCCGAGCGTGCCGCACCAGCGCCTGTCGATGACCCGTTCGCTGCTGGCCAGCGCGGCCTTCATCGCGCTGTCTGTGCAAGGCCAGGGCAAACTCGCTACCCTGCGCGCCGCGCTGGCGGGCAACGACCTTACTGAAATGCCGATTCGCGCTTTTCTTCACGACCCCCTGGACATCTACTGGTGCCCATGAGCCAAGGATCCACTGTCATGACCACCCTTGAACGCCCACAGCCCAAGCTCTCGATGGCTGATAAAGCCGCGCGGATCGACGCCATTTGCAAAAAGGCGCGCATCCTGCCGGTAATCACCATTGCTCGTGAGGAAGACATTCTGCCGCTGGCTGACGCCCTGGCCGCTGGCGGTATCCGTACCCTGGAAGTGACCCTGCGCTCGCAGCATGGCCTCAAGGCCATTCAGGTGCTGCGTGAGCAGCGCCCGGAGCTGTGTGTCGGCGCCGGTACCGTGCTCGACCGCAGCATGTTCGCGGCGGTTGAAGCTGCGGGCGCGCAGTTCGTCGTTACCCCTGGCATTACCCAGGACATTCTCGAGGCTGGCGTGGACAGTGAAATCCCGCTGTTGCCGGGCATCAGCACGCCGTCCGAAATCATGATGGGCTATGCCCTGGGCTACCGCCGGTTCAAGTTGTTCCCGGCGGAAATCAGCGGCGGCGTAGCGGCGATCAAGGCCTTTGGTGGCCCGTTCGGCGATATTCGTTTTTGTCCCACCGGCGGTGTGAACCCGGCCAACGTGCGCAACTACATGGCACTGCCGAATGTGATGTGCGTGGGTGGAACCTGGATGCTCGACAGCAGCTGGATCAAGAACGGTGACTGGGCGCGGATCGAAGCGTGCAGTGCCGAGGCGATGGCGCTGCTGGACGCCAACTGAAAACAGTTGTGTGCTTTACGGCTTGTGGGGCGCTTGGTCGGCGCCCCTTTTTTTGCCTGGGGTATTTGCCGTGGTTGTGCTGGCCCTTTCGCGGGTAAACCCGCTCCTACGCACCGATCTGCGGTGGACATACACCGGGGGGCACAGGCCGTTGTAGGAGCGGGTTCACCCGCGAATGGGCCGGGCCTGCTGGCCAATATCCCTGGCCGTTCACCG
Organism: Pseudomonas sp. GD03862; assembly: GCF_029840855.1. Taxonomy (NCBI): domain Bacteria; kingdom Pseudomonadati; phylum Pseudomonadota; class Gammaproteobacteria; order Pseudomonadales; family Pseudomonadaceae; genus Pseudomonas; species Pseudomonas sp. GD03862. The sequence continues at coordinate 87,512 of NZ_JAOCDI010000013.1, read as the reverse complement.
TTGCCGTGGCCTCCGTATTCGCGGGTAAACCCGCTCCTACACCTGATCGGTGGTGGACACACATTGGTGATTGGGCGCAGCCCGTCGTAGGAGCGGGTTTACCCGCGAAAGGGCCAGTCCAGGCCAACAAAAAGCCCGCATCAAACGATGCGGGCTTTCTCATCCCTCATTCCAGGCTTCAGGCCGCCTTGGCTTCCTGCTGGCTCAGCGAGCGGTTCAGCGCACTGAACAGGGCCTTGAAGCTGGCCGTGGTGATGTTCTCATCGATACCCACGCCATGTACCGGGCGGCCACCGGCCACGCGCAGTTCGATGTAGGCAGCTGCCTTGGCGTTGGTGCCAGCGCCAATCGCATGCTCGTTGTAGTCCATGATCTCCACGGCAATCGGCAGGCCGGCCACCAGTGCTTCCAGGGCGCCGTTGCCCTTGCCGCGCCAGTGCAGGGTGGTTTCGCCTTCACCGGCAACTTCCACTTCCACGGCGCTGTGGCCGTTTTCTTCCTGCAGGCGATGGCTGACCAGTGCGTATGGCGCGTTGGCCTGGAGGTATTCCTTGTGCAGCAGGCTGTAGATCTGCTGGGCGGTCATTTCCAGGCCCAGGCGGTCAGTCTCACCCTGCACCACCTGGCTGAATTCGATCTGCATGCGACGCGGCAGGCTGATGCCATATTCCTGCTCGAGCAGGTAGGTGATACCGCCTTTGCCCGACTGGCTGTTGACGCGGATTACCGCTTCGTAGCTGCGGCCGATGTCGGCCGGGTCGATCGGCAGGTAAGGCACCTCCCACAGTTCCCCATCCTGCTGCTTGGCGAAGCCCTTGCGGATGGCGTCCTGGTGCGAGCCGGAGAACGCGGTATGGACCAGGTCGCCCACATACGGGTGACGAGGGTGTACCGGCAACTGGTTGCATTCTTCGACCACCTTGCGCACGCCGTCGATGTCGGAGAAGTCCAGCAACGGGTCGATGCCCTGGGTGTAGAGGTTCAGTGCCAAGGTCACCAGGTCGACGTTACCGGTACGCTCGCCGTTGCCGAACAGGCAGCCTTCGGCACGGTCGGCGCCGGCCATGAGGCCCAGTTCGGTGGCAGCGATGCCGGTGCCGCGGTCGTTGTGGCAGTGCAGGCTGATGATCACGCTGTCGCGGCGGCTGACGTTGCGGCAGAACCACTCGATCTGGTCGGCGTAGATATTTGGCGTGGACACTTCCACGGTGGCCGGCAGGTTGAGGATGATCTTGTGTTCAGGGGTAGGGTTCCACACCTCGATGACCGCGTCGCAGACCTCCTTGGCGAACTCCATTTCAGTGGCGCTGAAGGTTTCTGGCGAGTACTGGAAGGTCCACTGGGTTTCCGGCTGCTGGGCGGCGTACTTGACGAACAGCTTGGCCGCGTTCACCGCGATGTCCTTCACGCCTTGCTTGTCCTGATTGAAGACGATGCGGCGGAACGACGGGCTGGTGGCGTTGTACAGGTGGACGATGGCCTTCTTCGCACCGCGCAGCGATTCGAAGGTACGGGCAATCAGGTCTTCACGTGCCTGGGTGAGCACCTGGATGGTGGTGTCATCCGGGATGTGGCCGTCCTCGATCAGGGTGCGCACGAAGTCGAAATCGGTTTGCGAGGCAGACGGGAACGAGGCTTCGATCTCCTTCACGCCAACCTGCACCAAGGTCTTCCAGAAGCGCAGTTTCTTCTCCGAGTCCATCGGCTCGATCAGCGACTGGTTGCCATCACGCAGGTCGGAGCTGCACCAGATAGGTGCCTGGGTGATGGTCTTCGACGGCCAGGTACGGTCAGGCAGGTCGATGGTCGGGAAAGCGCGGTATTTCTTCGAAGGGTCTTTGAGCATGGTCATGGAAGCAATCCTTTTGTGTGCGGCCGAGATCGGGCCTGCCGAGCGATAACGATATGAAGAGGCGAGGCGACGCGATTCAGCCTGGTAGTCGGGCGCTGACCAGGCAGAGGCTGCGATGTTGTCGGAGCAGGATGAGGGTGCTGAAGGTTTTCATGCCTTCAAACTTAACCAGTGGGGTGGGGGATGGCAAGCGTTCGGGAAAAATTGAGAGGAATGCTTAAAAAAAGCCATTAGGCGAGATTTTATGGCTTGGATCTGCTGGGCGCTTATTGATGTTTGCGCAGTATTTTTCGATGGCGCAACACAGTTGAACTGCTGTCGACTGTGCTGGCCTCTTCGCGGGCATGCCCGCTCCCACAAGTATTGTGCTGTGTCTGAAGGCTTCGCTGTACCTGTGGGAGCGGGCGTGCCCGCGAAGCAGGCGCCGCAGTTTCAGGGCTGGAACGCGCCAATGAAAATCGCCGGGTCCACCCGCGCATCGTTCAGGCTGACGTTCCAGTGCATGTGCGGCCCGGTAGCCCGCCCGGTCGAGCCCACGCGTCCGACCACCTCGCCACGACGCAGTTGCTGGCCGACCTGCACATCGATTTTCGACATGTGGCAGAACATGCTGATAAAGCCCTGCCCATGGTCGACGAACACCGTGCGGCCGTTGAAGAAATAATCCCCCACCAGAATCACTTTGCCATTGGCGGGTGTCTTGATCGGCGTGCCTGCCGGCACCGCAAAATCCAGCCCCGCATGAGGGTTGCGTTCTTCGCCGTTGAAGAAGCGGCGCACGCCGAACTTGCTCGACAGCGGGCCGTTGACCGGCTTGTCGAGAACCAGGTTGCTCGGCAGGTTCGGGCTGAAGCTGCGGTAGGCCTTGATCTGCTCGGCCAGCTCGCGCTCGATGCGCTTGAGGTCGGCCGGGTTCGGGTTGACTTGGCGCGTGTTCTTCAGGGTAATGCGCTGCTCAGGGTACTTCTTGCTGCCTACGCTGAAAGGCAGGGTGCGCCCGCCCTGGTTCAGCACTGCGGTGCCGGGCTTCTGGGTCAGCGGGATGCCGACGATGGCCAGCCAGTTGTCCTGCTCCTTCACCACCAGCACCGGCTTGCCGTCGAAACGGGCGCTGGGTGCGTTAGCGGCGGGGCCCAGGTCGACGACTGCCACACCGCCGGGTACCGGTTTGTTCAGTGTGCGGGTGATGTAGCTGGCCTGGGCGCCGCCGGCCAACAGCAGCAGGGAAAGGGCAAGCAGGGGCGCGAGCACGCGGGGCATGTGTCAGTCCAGTAGTGAGAGGGTGACCGGGGTCAGGTGGTTGTCTTCGACCCGCACCAGCAGCTCGCCTTCGTTCAGGCGGGCGGTCAGGCGTTGGCCGTTGCGGGTCTGTTCGGCGCTGCGAATGGCCTGGCCTTGCTCATCCAGCAAAATGCTGTATCCACGGGCCAGGGTGGCCAGCGGACTGACCACCTGCAGTGTCTGCAACTGGGCCTGGAACCGCTGGCGACGGTCCTTGAGCACCTCGCGCATGGCCCGTGGCAGGCGCTCGGCCAGGCTGTCCAGGCGCTGGTTCAGCAGTTTCAGGTTACGCCCCGGATGCTGCGCGGCCAGGCGGGCGTCCAGGCGTGCCAGGCGTTCGCGGCGCTGGTTGAGGTTGAGCATGAACGCGCGACGCAGGCGCATGTCCAGGTCGTCCAGGCGTTGAGCCTGCTGGCGCAAACGCTCGCCTGGGTGGCGCAGGCGCCGGGTGAGTGACTCCAGGCGCAGGCGGTCGTGGGTCAGACGGTTCTGCATGCGCAGCAGCAGGCGCCGTTGCAGGCCATCCAGGCGTTGCCGAAGGCCGCTGTTGTCAGGGGCCAGCAGCTCGGCGGCAGCCGACGGGGTGGGCGCGCGCACGTCAGCCACGAAGTCGCTGATCGACACGTCGGTTTCATGGCCCACGGCGCTGACAATCGGCGTGACGCAGGCGGCCACGGCACGCGCCACGGCTTCCTCGTTGAAACACCACAGGTCTTCTAGCGAGCCACCACCCCGCGCCAGAATCAGCGCATCGAAGCCGAGGCTGTCGGCCAGGCGGATGGCGCGTACGATCTGCGCGATGGCTTCGCGGCCCTGTACCGCCGTAGGTATCAGGTTCAGCTCCACCTGCGGGGCACGGCGGCCGAACACGCTGATGATGTCGCGGATCACCGCGCCAGTGGGCGAGGTGATGATGCCGATGCGCTGCGGGTGAGCCGGCAGTGGCTTCTTTCGTTCGGCGCTGAACAGCCCCTCGGCCCCGAGCTTTTCCTTCAGGGCATCGAAAGCCAGGCGCAGCGCGCCATCACCGGCTGGCTCGACGGTGTCGAGAATCAGCTGGTAGTCGCCACGCCCCTCGAACAGCGAAACCTTGCCACGCACCCGCACCGCCAGGCCATCGCGCAGCGCCTGGCGTACCCGCGTGGCGTTCTGCCGGAACAACGCACAACGCACCTGGGCGCCGCTGTCCTTGAGGGTGAAGTACAGGTGGCCGGACGCCGGGCGGGCGAGGTTGGAGATTTCGCCTTCCACCCACACGCTGCGGAAAACGTCTTCCAGCAGCACGCGGGCGCGGCCGTTGAGTTGGCTGACGGTAAGGACCTCGCGGTCCAGCCCGAGTCGTTCGAAAGGGTCTTTGATCATGGCTGGCATCATAAATGACATCGGCCCCGGTTGTCTGTCCCGGGCCCTGTTGGAGCGGGTGCACCGGCGAAGAACAAGGTTCAGGCCTGCAGGGCCGTTACGAACTGCCGGGCTATCTGCCCCGCATCGCGGCGACAGGCCAGCGCCACTGTGCTCTGGCAATCTCCTTCCAGTGCCACGAAACTGACCGAAGCGGGTGCGATCTGGCGCATGCACTCTGGCAACAACGCCACCCCAAACCCCGCCTGTATCAGCTGCAACTGCGTAGTCTTGCGCGACAGTACCTGCGCCGCCTGCGGGAAGAACCCTGCCCCCATGCACAACGAGGCCGACAGGTAGCTCAAGCCACCGCGATCCCGGTGCGGGATGGAAATGAAGCGTTCTTCCTTCAATTGCTCCAGTTGCACGTGCTGAGTACCCGCCAAGGGGTGTCCAGCGGCGACCGCCAGCAACAAGGGTTCGTCGAACAACTCGTGCAGCACCACGCCTTCATGCTGGCGCAGCACCGGCAAGCGCAACAGGCCGATATCCAGCCGTCCGGCAGCAATGTCTTCCAGCTGTGCCTCCGATGACTGCTGCGCAATCTCCAGCGAAACCCCTGGGTTGTGCTTCAGGTAGTTCCCCAGGCGAGCCAGAAGCCCGCCGGTCAGCGGCACGGTGCTGGAATGGTTCAGGCGCAAGCTGCCTTGCAACCCTTGGCCAATGTCACGGGTAACCCGCTCGGCCTGTTCCAGGTCAGCCAGCAAGCGTCGCGCCCGTTCAAGAAAGGCCTGACCGGCCAGCGTCAGGCGAGGCAGGCGCGCCGTGCGTTCGAACAGCGGCGTGTCCAGTTGTTGCTCCAGCTCCTTGATCTGCCGGCTAAGGGCCGACTGGGCTACGTACAGGCGCTCGGCTGCACTGCTGAAACTGCCGCACTCGGCGATCTCCACGAAGTAACGCAACTGTCGGATCGACGTCATGTCATGCCTTTTCGAGATGGCTTTTTAAATAAAGGCATATTAGTCGGCATGGCTCATGGCTGGCTAACCTTTGCCTGTCTTCCCAGGAACTGCTGCCATGCTTGCCCAACTGTCGTTTTCCGGCCTTGACTGGCTGTCGATCCTGTTCGCCATTGCCGTGGCTTACATCGTCTTCGGCATCGCCGGCTTCGGTACTGCACTGGTGGCGGGGCCAGTGCTGATTCACTTCATGCCGTTGTCACGCATCATCCCGTTGCTGGTGCTGCTGGATTTCGTGGCCGCGTTCGGCAACCTGCTGCCGTCGCGCCGGGATGTGGTCCGCAGTGAATTGCTGCGGCTGCTGCCCTTCATGGCCTTGGGTTGTACGTTGGGCGTGGTGTTCCTGCTGCAACTGAAGTCCGACCTGTTGCTGCTGTTGATGGGGGTATTCGTGACTGCCTATGCAGTTTACGGGCTGGCAGTGAAAGTGAGGCCAGCCAGCCTGTCCGGCTTCTGGGCGGTGCCGATGGGCACGGCAGGCGGGTTGTTCGGGGCTTTGTTCGGCAGCGGCGGGTTTCTTTATGCCCTTTACCTGAGCGCACGGCTGGAGGTGAAGGAACAGGTACGCGCCACCCAGAGCGCGCTGATCAGCTGCAGTACGATAGTGCGTCTGTCACTGTTCCTGATTGCCGGTGTCTATGCCGACCAAAGCCTGCTGCTGCTCGCCGCCTCCCTGCTGCCTGTCATGTTCATTGGCCTTTGGGTAGGGCGTCGGTTGACCAACCGGTTGTCCCGCGAAGCGTTCGTACGGCTGGTGACCTGGCTGGTGCTGGCCAGTGGGCTGGCGTTGATTGGTCGCTACCTGAGCGCCTGAGCGGTAGAATTGCGTCATTACCGGCGTTTTTCAGGCTTGTCCCGTTCATGAACACCCAGAGCATCATCGTTCCAAAGCTGTCTACCGTCCCGGTGCATGAAGCCCGTGCCCGTGCCATCCTGCGCTGGCTGGTGCGCGAAAAGATCGTCGAGGAGCAGCTGACCACCTGTGGCCGCACCGGCAACCGCATGGGCCACGCCCTGGCGGCAGGGGCGCGCAAAGTGGCCCTGCACCCGGAAAAACTGCCCTTCGGCGAACCGGTCAACGGCCTGGAAGTGATGCTCAAACGCTGCATCTATACCCCCACCGAAGGCTTCCTCGAAGAAGCCGGTTGCCCGGAGTGCCGGCGCGAGGTAGGTGAGCCGTTGTTCGAAAGCCTGGAAGAGTGGATGCCGGCAGTGAGCGACAACTTCACCTGCCCACTGTGCGGCTTCGAAGATGACATCAATGGCTTCATTTACCTGCAGCCATGTGCCTTTTCCAACCTGGGGTTCATCTTCAACAACTGGGGCGAGGCAGGCTTCACCCAGGCCTTTCTCGACAGCTTCGCCGACTGGCTCGACCAGCCGGTGGCCGTGGTGCAGGTAAAACTGCCACAAGCCTGACCGAAGGCCCTTATTTTGCATTGAGCGGCGCGCCATGCATGAGTATAATGGCGCGCTTCCATTTTTCCCGCCCGGGAGCCCCCGCGATGCTGCGTATCAGCCAAGAAGCCCTGACCTTCGACGATATCCTCCTTGTACCTGGCTATTCCGAGGTACTGCCCAATGAAGTCAGTCTCAAGACCCGTTTGACCCGTGGCATCGAGCTGAACATTCCGCTGGTTTCCGCTGCCATGGATACCGTGACCGAAGCGCGTCTGGCCATTGCCATGGCTCAGGAAGGCGGTATCGGCATCATCCACAAGAACATGACCATCGAACAACAGGCCGGCGAAGTGCGCAAGGTCAAGAAGTTCGAGGCTGGCGTGGTCAAGGACCCGATCACCATCGACGCCGATGCCACTGTGCGCGACCTGTTCGAGCTGACCCGCCTGAACAACATTTCCGGCGTGCCGGTATTGGCCAACGGCGACCTGGTCGGCATCGTCACCTCCCGTGACGTGCGTTTCGAAAATCGCCTGGACGCCAAGGTTCGCGACGTGATGACGCCGAAAGAGCGCCTGGTCACCGTCCGCGAAGGCGCCGACAAGAACGAAGTTCGCGAGCTGCTGCACAAGCATCGTCTGGAAAAAGTCCTGATCGTTGACGACAAGTTCAACCTCAAGGGCATGATGACCGTCAAGGACATCGAAAAGGCCAAGGCTTACCCGCTGGCCAGCAAGGACGACCAGGGTCGCCTGCGCGTCGGCGCCGCTGTCGGCACCGGCAAGGACACCGGCGAGCGCGTTGCTGCCCTGGTGGCGGCTGGCGTTGATGTCGTCGTCGTCGACACTGCCCACGGCCACTCCAAAGGTGTGATCGACCGCGTACGCTGGGTGAAAGAAACCTACCCGCAAGTGCAGGTGATCGGCGGCAACATCGCCACCGGCGCTGCCGCCAAGGCCTTGGCCGAAGCGGGTGCCGACGCGGTCAAGGTCGGTATCGGCCCTGGCTCTATCTGCACCACCCGTATCGTTGCTGGTGTCGGCGTGCCGCAAATCAGCGCCATCGCCAACGTTGCCGCAGCACTGGAAGGCACTGGCGTGCCACTGATCGCTGACGGCGGTATCCGCTTCTCCGGTGACCTGTCCAAGGCCATCGTTGCCGGTGCGTCCTGCGTGATGATGGGTTCGATGTTCGCCGGTACCGAAGAGGCCCCGGGTGAGGTCGAGCTGTTCCAGGGTCGTTCCTACAAGGCCTACCGCGGCATGGGCTCGCTGGGTGCCATGGCACAGGCGCAAGGCTCGTCCGACCGTTACTTCCAGGACTCCTCGGCCGGCGCCGAGAAGCTGGTACCGGAAGGCATCGAAGGCCGCGTTCCTTACAAAGGCGCCCTGGCCGCGATCATCCACCAGCTGATGGGCGGCCTGCGTTCGTCCATGGGCTATACCGGCAGCGCAACCATCGAAGAAATGCGCACCAAGCCGGAGTTCGTGCGTATCACCGGTGCCGGCATGGCCGAGTCCCACGTGCACGACGTGCAAATCACCAAAGAAGCCCCTAACTACCGCGTAGGCTGAGGCTTCCAGCTACAACATAAAGCGGGGCTGTCATGACAGCCCCGCGTCGTTTCCGATTTCCACTGACGAGATTGAGTCATGGCCCTCGACATTCACGCTCACCGCATCCTGATCCTCGATTTCGGTTCCCAGTACACCCAGCTGATCGCCCGCCGCGTGCGCGAAATCGGCGTGTACTGCGAACTGCACCCGTTCGACATGGACGATGAAGCGATCCGCGAATTCAACCCGCGCGGCATCATCCTCGCCGGCGGCCCCGAGTCGGTCCACGAAGCCAACAGCCCGCGCGCTCCGCAGGCCGTGTTTGACCTGAATGTGCCTGTGCTGGGTATCTGCTACGGCATGCAGACCATGGCCGAGCAGATGGGCGGCAAGGTAGAAGGTTCCGACCTGCGTGAGTTCGGCTATGCCCGCGTGGACGTTGTCGGCAAGAGCCGCCTGCTCGACGGCATCGAAGACCACGTTGACGACGACGGCGTGCTGGGCCTGGACGTGTGGATGAGCCACGGTGACAAGGTCACCCAGATGCCTGGCAACTTCAACATTCTGGCCAGCACCCCAAGCTGCCCGATCGCCGGCATGTACGACGACGTCCGCGGCTACTACGGCGTGCAGTTCCACCCCGAAGTGACCCACACCAAGCAAGGTGGTCGCATCCTGTCCCGCTTCGTGCAGGACATCTGCGGCTGTGAAGCCCTGTGGACGGCGTCCAACATCGTCGAAGACGCCATCGCCCAGGTGCGTGCGCAAGTCGGTTCGGCCAACGTTCTGCTGGGCCTGTCCGGCGGCGTTGACAGCTCGGTGGTTGCCGCGCTGCTGCACCGCGCCATCGGCGACCAGCTGACCTGCGTATTCGTCGACAACGGCCTGCTGCGCCTGCACGAAGGCGACCAGGTGATGGCCATGTTCAAAGAGAACATGGGCGTCAAGGTGATCCGCGCCGACGCTGAAAAGCAGTTCCTCGACAACCTGGAAGGCGAAGCCGACCCTGAGAAGAAGCGCAAGATCATCGGCCGCACCTTCATCGACGTGTTCGATGCCGAAGCCAGCAAGCTGGAGAACATCCAGTTCCTCGCCCAGGGCACCATCTACCCGGACGTGATCGAGTCGGCTGGCGCCAAGAGCGGCAAGGCCCACGTGATCAAGTCGCACCACAACGTAGGCGGCCTGCCGGAGGAGATGAACCTCAAGCTGGTCGAGCCGCTGCGTGAACTGTTCAAGGACGAAGTGCGCAAGATCGGCCTGGAGCTGGGCCTGCCATACGACATGGTCTACCGCCACCCGTTCCCGGGCCCGGGCCTGGGCGTACGTATCCTCGGTGAAGTGAAGAAGGAATACGCCGACATCCTGCGTCGCGCCGACCACATCTTCATCGAAGAGCTGCGCAAGGCCGACTGGTACCACAAGACCAGCCAGGCGTTCGTGGTGTTCCAGCCGGTCAAGTCGGTCGGCGTCGTCGGCGACGGCCGTCGCTACGCCTGGGTCGTGGCCCTGCGTGCCGTCGAGACCGTGGACTTCATGACCGCGCGTTGGGCACACCTGCCGTACGAGCTGCTGGAAACCGTCAGCGGTCGAATCATCAACGAAATCGACGGTATCTCGCGCGTTACCTACGACGTGTCGAGCAAGCCGCCTGCCACTATCGAGTGGGAGTGATCGGGTAGCCAGCCCAGGCTGGCACCCGCAGGACGGATACACCAGAAAGCCCGCATGATTGCGGGCTTTCTGGTTCTTGTTCGTTAAGATTGCTTATTCTTCTGGCTTTCTGGCAAATAGCGCTTTCTGGTAGGCGTTATAGGACAGCAGCCTACTCCTCACTGCGATGAACTCATCACCCTCCACGCGTTGCGGGTGCTTTTCCTGCGGGTCATCCTCAAGGTTGTATTTAGTCAGGGTGTCCGAACTGAATTCGTATATGTATTTGTACGGGTGCTCCACCAAGGCTGACGCCAGTTGGTCAAAGAACGTGGACATGAAGAATGTGCGTTTCCCCTGTTCCCTCAACAAGCTGATGCCTTGTACCGAGAGGGGGGATTCGGTCACATCAAAAAAATCGGCAACCGTGGGCGCAATATCGATCTGGTGACTGGTGGTTGAGGCGGGTTTGGGCAGTGCCTTTCCATTACTCCAGAAAATCAGGGGTACGCTCACTTCTTCTTCGTGCATGGACGCGTTGTGAATGAACAGACCGTGCTCACCAAATGACTCACCGTGGTCACCCACGAGTACGAATAATGTCGAGTCCAGAAGGCCTTGCTTGTCGAAGGATGTCAGCATTTCACCCAGTACGCTGTCTGTCTTGGCTATGCAGTCTTCATACTTTTCCAGCTCGCTCTGTAATGGGGGCCCTTGGCTGCATTGGTAGGGGTAGTGGGCTGCGCTTGGGAAATAGAGCGCGATGAAACCCTTGCCATTCTTTTTGATGTTTTCCAGGTAAGCGATGCTGGACGAAAACAGCTGTTCATCACTTTCACCGAAGCTGCTGGCGTTTTGTGAGCGGTTCTCGGCGGGGATGAGCTCCGAAATTCCGTAAGCATTCGACACACCGATGGATTTCAGGAAGCCCTCCATGTTTTCGAACTGCAGGTACAGCGAGCTGAAGGCGACGGCTTCCATGTTTTTCCTGTTCTTCAGCTCATGGATGACACTGGGTTGTAGCAGGTACATGGCTTCTTTGATTTCAATATCAGGGTAGGCATGCAGCCCCGTCAGGATCGCGTGGTAGCCTTTGGACGAGTGAGGCACTGAGACGTACGATTTGAAGAGCATGCCCTCCCGAGCGAGCTTATCGAAGGTGGGGTAGCGCTCGGCGGTTTTGATGTCGGGAGCAAACACGCTGTTCCAGCGCACTGATTCCAGAACGATGAAGACCAGGTTCTTGAAGTCTGGCGTGGGGTGAGATTGAAGTTTTCGGATTTCGTTGACGCTGGTCAGCGGGTAGGCGGGTTGTTCGAATGGCAGCGACGGTCTATGCGGCGCTGCGGTCAAGGAAGTGGTGTTTCTGAGTGTTGTGACCAGCGGGCTGATGACAATGTTTTCGTTCAGGTGATAGCGCGCGTCTTTGGCATGGATGGAGCCGAAGAGCAGGGCGCCGATCACCAGCAGTGATGCCCAGAGGTGTTGTCTTTTCTTTACTGTGCGGGTGCGCTGTTCTTTATAAGCGATGCAGGTTGCCAGCCCAGCGAAAGACCAGGTCGCCAGGTAAGCCAGAAAAAGCACAAAGACAATGAACCTGAATGTGTGCCCGAAACCGGCAGATTGCGTGAGAAACACCTCGGCCCCGGAGGTCAGGTTGCTTGCGTTTTGCAGGCTGTAGCTTATCAGTTGCCAGTCCAGTGGCTTTAGCCATAGCTCCCGAACACGCATGTCCACCAGCAGGAACAGCAGCAAGGCGCCTGAGGCGATGCTCAACAGATAGAAGTTGAATTTGTTTCTGGTAATGGTGTTGGCGGCAATCACATAGAGGGCAACCACTAACAGCACGTCTTGAAGCAAGTACAGGGCAATGTCGAAAACACCGGTCTCCACCCATCGATGGGAGAAAAACTCGATCAGGATGATCTTCGGTGCCAGCAGCAGGCCTGCAGCGAGCAGGAGCGAGATATGCAGTAATGAATTCCTGAGCCACATGGTGTCTACCTTCGCATTCACAGAGCCGGCGTCTTGTCTGAAGCGATAGGCGGGCAAAAGGCCAGCACCTGCGCACCCCGTTTTTAGACTTAAGCAGCCCACCCTGAATTCGGCAAGCCAGCCCCGGGGCGTTTGTTGGGTACCGAGGGGGGAGCGGGTTGCCACTGGCGATCGCGGCCGCTAACCGGCCGTGCGACAAGACTTCACTTAATATTTCGCAAATGCAGGTGTATCGTATTCGCCCTTCATCGCCAGCCCCTGCTGGCAGACTGATTGCGCAGAAACGAGGTACCCGCACCGATGTCCTTTACCCGTCGACAAATGCTCAAAGGCCTTACTGGTCTGGTTGTGGTAGGCCTGGGCGCCGGGGGCGCGGCGCGCTACTGGCTGGGCAAGGTCGAGGACGAGAATGCCGGGCACGACTACGAGCTGATTGCTGCCCCACTGGAAGTGGAGCTGGTGCCGGGTTTCAAGACCGAAGCCTGGGCCTTCGGCCCATCGGCACCTGGCACCGAACTGCGGGTACGCCAAGGCACCTGGTTGCGGGTGCGTTTCATCAATCACCTGCCGGTCGAAACCACCATCCACTGGCACGGCATCCGCCTGCCGCTGGAGATGGATGGTGTGCCATACGTTTCGCAACTGCCGGTCAAGCCTGGTGAGTACTTCGATTACAAATTCCGCGTGCCGGACGCCGGCAGCTATTGGTATCACCCCCATGTCAGCAGTTCCGAGGAGCTGGGCCGCGGTCTGGTCGGGCCGCTGATCGTCGAGGAACGTGAACCCACCGGGTTCCAGCATGAGCGTACGCTGAGCCTGAAGAACTGGCATGTGGACGAGCAGGGCGCATGGCTGCCTTTCAGCATCCCGCGCGAGGCCGCGCGCAACGGCACTGCCGGGCGGTTGATCACCATCAATGGCCAGGCCGACTCGATCACCGAGCTGCCGGCCGGCCAGGTGGTGCGGGTGCGCCTGCTGAACCTGGACAATACCTGGACCTACCGCCTCAACCTCAAGGGCAACTGCGAGGCGAGAATCTATGCCCTCGATGGCAACCCAGTGACCCCGCGTGCGCTGGATGAGTACTGGCTAGGGCCGGGCATGCGTATCTGCCTGGCCATCCGCATTCCCGAGGCGGGTGAGGAAATCTCCCTGCGCGACGGTTTCGTGCGCCTGGGCACCCTGCGTTCGGTGGCCAGCAACGACGCGCCGAGTGACTGGCCGCCCGCGCTGCCGCCCAATCCGATCGCCGAGCCGGACCTGGAGAATGCCGAAAAGCTGAACTTCAATTTCGAGTGGGCGGCCAGCGTCTCTGTCACCCCTGATCCGGCCAAGCCGTCGAGCATGTGGCAGATCAACGGCCAGGCCTGGGATATTACCGACAAGACCTGCGCCGACCGCCCCATCGCCACGTTGCAGAAGGGCAAGAGCTACATCTTCGAGCTTAAGAACATGACCCAGTACCAGCACCCGATCCACTTGCATGGCATGAGCTTCAAGGTGATCGCCTCCAACCGTCACGACATCAAGGAGCCGTGGTTCACCGACACCTACTTGCTGGGCAAGAACGAGCGCGCCCAGGTAGCACTGGTGGCGGATAACCCTGGGACCTGGATGTTTCACTGCCACGTCATCGACCACATGGAAACCGGCCTGATGGCCGCGATTGCGGTGGTCTGATGCGCCCGCAGATCATCGATCGCAGTCGCGATCAGGAATTCATGCGTCTGGCGCTGGCCTTGGCCGCCGAAGGCGCGGCGTTGGGCGAGGTGCCAGTGGGGGCGGTGCTGGTACAGCATGGGCAGGTGATCGGCCAGGGTTTCAATCGGCCGATCATCGACAGCGACCCCAGCGCGCATGCCGAGATGGTGGCGATCAGGGCGGCAGCCAGGTCGGCCAGCAACTACCGGCTACCCGGCAGCACCCTGTATGTGACCCTGGAACCGTGCAGCATGTGTGCAGGGCTGATCGTGCATTCGCGGGTGATGCGCGTGGTGTTTGGCGCGCTGGAACCCAAGGCCGGGATCGTGCAGAGCCAGGGGCAGTTCTTTGGCCAAGGCTTTCTCAACCACCGGGTGATGGTGGAGGGCGGGGTGCTGGCGCAAGAGTGCGGGCAGATCCTCAGCGACTTCTTCAAGGCCCGCCGGGCCAAGGCTTGAGCTGCAACGGCCTCTTCGCGGGCAAGCCCGCTCCTATAGGTTCTGCGCAAATCTTGTAAGCGCGGGCGTGCCCGCGAAGAGGCCTGCTGGCTTACATCGGCGACGACTTATCCGCTGGCTTGTCCTTGTTGACCCCGGGCACATGCAGGTTGCCCTCGGCCACCTGGCCTTCGAGCTGCGGCTGGGTCACCCAGGTGAGGATGTCGTAGTAACGGCGGATGTTGGCCACGAAATGCACCGGTTCGCCCCCACGGGCATAGCCGTACTTGGTCTGCCGGTACCACTGCTTCTGAGCCAGCCGCGGCAGCATCTTCTTCACGTCCAGCCACTTGTTCGGGTTGAGCTTCTCGCGCTTGGCCAGGGTGCGGGCGTCTTCCAGATGGCCGCCACCGACATTGTAGGCAGCAAGGGCGAACCAGGTGCGGTCCGGCTCCTTGATGCTGTCGTCAAGCTCTTCCTTGATCTTCATGAAGTACTTGGCGCCGCCCTGGATGCTCTGCCTCGGGTCCAGGCGGTTGGACACGCCCATGGCCTGGGCGGTGCGCTGGGTCAGCATCATCAGGCCGCGCACGCCGGTCTTGGAGGTGACTTCCGGCTGCCACATCGATTCCTGGTAGCCGATGGCTGCCAGCAGGCGCCAGTCGACCTGCTCGACCTTGGCGTAGCTCTTGAAGTGCTTCTCGTACTTGGGCAGGCGCTGTTGCAGGTGCTGGGCGAAGGTGTAGGCGCCGACATAGCCAAGTACGTCGACATGACCGTAGTAGCGGTCCTTCAAGCGCTGAAGGGTGCCGTTTTTCTGTGCCTTGTCGAGATACTCGTTGATTTCGTTGAGCAGGCTGTTGTCTTCGCCTGCGGCCACTGCCCAGCGCTGGGCACGGGTTTCGCCCAAATCGAAGGCGACCCGCACGTTGGGGAAATACACCTGGTTCATCGCCAGTTCGTTGGAGTCCACCAGGGTCAAGTCGATCTGACCTTCGTCCACCATGCGCAGCAGGTCGACCACTTCGACGGCGTCCGATTCCTCGTATTGCAAGGCCGGGTACTGCTTTTTCAGCTCGGCCAGCTGGTCAGCATGGCTGCTGCCCTTGAGCACCATGATCTTCTTGCCGACCAAACCCTTGGCGCCGGTGGGGCGCGGGCGGCCGTTGCGGTAGATGACCTGCGGGGTCACCTCCAGATAGGGATGGGAGTATCTCACCTGGGTTTTGCGCCGCTCACTGCTGACCAGGCCGGCGGCAGCCAGTACCGGGCCGGAGGGCTTGCCGAGGGCGTCGTACAGCTCGTCCAGGTTGTCGGCGGTCTCGATCTGCAGCTTTACGCCGAGATCGTCGGCGAAATGCTGGACCAGTTCGTACTCGAAGCCGGTTTCGCCGTTACGGTCCTGGAAGTAGGTTGCCGGGCTGTTGCGTGTGATCACGCGCAGCACGCCATCCTCCTTCACGCGCTCGAGGGTGCTGGGTTTTTCAACGCAGGCACCTAGCAGCAGAAAGAGTCCGGTTGCGAGAAGCCATTTGGCGCAACGCTGGCGCAAATCAGTGTGGGCGAACATAGGTTGCAGTATACGCAAAGGACTGGCCCAACCATATCTCGACAACTGTTAGCTTGTCTGGTAGCGGGTTGTGTGGTTGGGGAGGGGGGGGATTGCATCAGGGCTACCAGGTGGCCGGCTTGAGACATTCAGCGCCTGGGCGATCGAGCGCCGCCAGGTGTCCGCCTTGAGACATTCAGCGCCTGGGAGATCGAGCGCCGCAGGTGCCCGCCTTAAAATATTCAGCGCCTATGAGATCGAGCGCCGCCCGCGCGGCGCTTCGCGGGTAAACCCGCTCCTACGTTTGTTTCGGGCCAATTATGCCTGTGGGATTTGCGCGCGAACGCCTTGGTGCCTATCTCGATATCGCGTCGTACCAACAAGGCGGTCGCGCGCGCCAGGCACAGGATGGACTGGCCCGAAACAAACGTAGGAGCGGGTTTACCCGCGAAGCGCCGCGCGGGCGGCGCTCGATCTCACAGGCGCAGAATGTCTCGAGGCGGACACCTGGCGGCGCTCGATCTCACAGGCGCAGAATGTCTCGAGGCGGACACCTGGCGGCGCTCGATCTCATAGGCGCTGAATGTGTCGAACCGGACACCCGGCGCCGCTCGATCTCGTCTCAAGCCGGACTCCTCTGAAAACTGACCCCGAAGTCCGGTTCCGCCGCCCGGCAGGCGTGGCTTAGAGCAGGTGCCGAAAGCCATCGAATTAGGCTAGAATGCACGGCCTCTAAGCACACCCCTTCCTGAGGCTGTCCCGACGATGTTGATCCTGCGCGGCGCTCCTGCCCTTTCTGCCTTTCGCCACGGTAAATTACTCGAGCAACTGAGCCAGAAAGTCCCCGCTGTTACTGGTTTGTATGCCGAATTTGCCCACTTCGCCGATGTCGACGGCGAGCTGACCGCCGACCAGCAGCAGGTGCTGGGCCGTCTGCTCAAGTACGGCCCGAGCGTGCCGGTACAGGAGCCGACGGGTCGTCTGTTCCTGGTGGTACCGCGCCTGGGCACCATTTCGCCATGGGCCAGCAAGGCCAGCGACATCGCCCACAACTGCGGCCTGCAGTCGATCCAGCGCCTGGAGCGCGGCATCGCCTACTACGTTGCCGGCACCCTGAGCGACGCTGATGCCGAACTGATCGCCGCCGAACTGCACGACCGCATGACCCAGCGTGTGCTCGGCCAGCTGGAGCAGGCTGCAGACCTGTTCAGCCACGCCCAGCCCAAGCCGATGACCTCGGTCGACATCCTTTCCGGCGGTCGCGACGCCCTGGCCAAGGCCAACATCGACCTGGGCCTGGCCCTGGCCGAAGACGAGATCGACTACCTGGTCAATGCCTTCCAGGGCCTCAAGCGCAACCCGAACGACATCGAACTGATGATGTTCGCCCAGGCCAACTCCGAGCACTGCCGCCACAAGATCTTCAACGCCAGTTGGGATATCGACGGCCAGGCCCAGGAAAAAAGCCTGTTCGGCATGATCAAGAACACCTACCAGATGCACAACGAAGGTGTGCTGTCGGCGTACAAGGACAACGCCTCGGTGATCGTCGGCAACGTTGCCGGCCGCTTCTTCCCGAACCCTGAAACCCGCCAGTACGGCGCGGTGCAGGAGCCGGTGCACATCCTGATGAAGGTGGAAACGCACAACCACCCGACCGCCATCGCCCCGTTCTCCGGCGCCTCCACCGGCTCCGGTGGCGAAATCCGCGACGAAGGTGCTACCGGCCGTGGCGCCAAGCCCAAGGCCGGTCTGACCGGCTTCACAGTGTCCAACCTGCGCATTCCGGGCTTCGAGCAGCCTTGGGAGCAGGCCTACGGCAAGCCCGAGCGTATCGTCGACGCCCTCGACATCATGATCGAAGGCCCTCTTGGCGGCGCTGCGTTCAACAACGAATTTGGCCGCCCGGCCCTGACCGGTTACTTCCGTACCTTCGAGCAAGCCATCAACACCCCGCACGGTGAAGAAGTGCGCGGCTACCACAAGCCGATCATGCTTGCCGGAGGTATGGGCAACATCCGTGAAGACCACGTGCAGAAGGGCGAAATCACTGTCGGCGCCAAGCTGATCGTGCTCGGTGGCCCGGCCATGCTGATCGGCCTGGGCGGCGGCGCTGCTTCGTCGGTGGCTACCGGTGCCAGCTCGGCTGACCTGGACTTCGCTTCGGTACAGCGCGAAAACCCGGAAATGGAGCGCCGTTGCCAGGAGGTCATCGACCGTTGCTGGCAGCTGGGCGACGAAAACCCGATCGCCTTCATCCACGACGTGGGCGCTGGCGGTATTTCCAACGCCTTCCCTGAGCTGGTCAACGACGGTGGCCGCGGTGGTCGCTTCGAGCTGCGCAACGTGCCCAACGACGAGCCGGGCATGGCCCCGCACGAAATCTGGAGCAACGAATCGCAAGAGCGTTACGTGCTGGCCGTCAGCGCGGTCGACTTCGAGCGCTTCAAGGCCATCTGCGAGCGCGAACGTTGCCCGTTTGCCGTGGTGGGTGAAGCGACTGAAGAACAGCACCTGACCGTCAGCGACAGCCACTTCGGCAACACCCCGGTGGACATGCCGCTGGACGTGCTGCTGGGCAAGCCGCCGCGCATGCACCGTTCGGTTACCCGCGAAGCCGAGCTGGGCGATGACTTCGACCCGAGCGAGCTGGACCTGGACAGCGCCGTCCAGCGCGTGCTGAACCACCCGGCCGTGGCCAGCAAGAGCTTCCTGATCACCATTGGCGACCGCACCATCACCGGCCTGGTTGCCCGCGACCAGATGGTCGGCCCGTGGCAGGTTCCGGTGGCCGACTGCGCCGTTACCGCCACCAGCTTCGACGTCTACACCGGTGAAGCCATGGCCATGGGCGAGCGTACGCCGCTGGCGCTGCTGGATGCCCCGGCGTCCGGCCGCATGGCCATCGGCGAAACCCTGACCAACCTGGCGGCTTCGCGCATCGAAAAGCTGTCCGACATCAAACTGTCGGCCAACTGGATGTCCGCTGCTGGTCACCCAGGTGAAGACGCACGCCTGTACGACACCGTGAAGGCTGTCGGCATGGAGCTGTGCCCGGAGCTGGGCATCACCATTCCGGTCGGCAAAGACTCGATGTCGATGAAGACCAAGTGGAGCGACGAGGGCGTCGAGAAGAGCGTCACCTCGCCGATGTCGCTGATCATCACCGGCTTCGCCCCGGTCACCGACATCCGCAAGACCCTGACCCCGCAACTGCGCATGGACAAGGGCGAGACCGACCTGATCCTGATCGACCTGGGCCGCGGCAAGAACCGCATGGGCGCCTCGATCCTGGCCCAGACCTACGGCAAGATCGCGGCCCAGGCACCGGACGTCGACGACGCCGAAGACCTCAAGGCCTTCTTCGCCGTGATCCAGGGCCTGAACGCCGACGGCCACCTGCTGGCCTACCACGACCGTTCCGACGGCGGCCTGGTCACTACCGTGCTGGAAATGGCCTTCGCCGGCCACTGCGGCCTCGACCTGCAACTCGACCCGCTGACCGACAGCAAGGGCGAAGTGCCGGCCATCCTCTTCAACGAAGAGCTGGGTGCGGTGATCCAGGTTCGCCAGGATGCTACCCCGGACGTGCTGGCACAGTTCAGCGCTGCTGGCCTGGGTGAAGAATGCGTCGCGGTGATCGGCAAGCCGGTCAACAACGCTGAAGTGACCATCAGCCTGAACGGCGAAGTGCTGTTCGACGATGACCGTCGCATGCTGCAGCGCCAGTGGGCTGAAACCAGCTACCAGATCCAGCGCCTGCGCGACAACGCCGACTGCGCTGACCAGGAATTCGACCTGCTGCTCGAGGAAGACAACCCGGGCCTGTCGGTGAAGCTGGGCTTCGACGTCAACGACGACATCGCCGCGCCTTACATCAAGAAGGGCGTGCGCCCGCAAGTGGCCATCCTGCGCGAGCAGGGCGTCAACGGCCAGGTCGAGATGGCTGCTGCCTTCGACCGCGCCGGCTTCGCCGCCATCGACGTGCACATGAGCGATATTCTCGCTGGCCGTGTCGACTTCGAAGCCTTCAAGGGCCTGGTCGCCTGTGGCGGCTTCTCGTACGGTGACGTGCTGGGCGCTGGCGAAGGCTGGGCCAAGTCGGCGCTGTTCAACGCCCGTGCCCGTGACGCCTTCCAGGCCTTCTTCGAGCGTACCGACAGCTTCGCCCTGGGCGTGTGCAACGGTTGCCAGATGATGTCCAACCTGCACGAGCTGATCCCGGGCACCGAGTACTGGCCGCACTTCGTGCGCAACCGCTCGGAGCAGTTCGAGGCACGCGTGGCCATGGTCGAAGTGCAGAAGTCCAACTCGATCTTCCTGCAGGGCATGGCCGGTTCGCGCATGCCGATCGCCATCGCCCACGGCGAAGGCCATGCCGAGTTCGCCAGCGAAGAAGCATTGCTGGAAGCCGATGTGTCCGGTTGCGTGGCCCTGCGCTACGTCGACAACCACGGCAAGGTCACCGAAGCCTACCCGGCCAACCCGAACGGCTCGCCGCGTGGTATCACCGGCCTGACCAGCCGCGACGGCCGCGTGACCATCATGATGCCGCACCCGGAGCGTGTGTTCCGCGCTGTGCAGAACTCCTGGCGCCCGGACGAGTGGCAGGAAGATGCCGCGCTGATGCGTATGTTCCGCAACGCACGGGTGTGGGTGAACTAAGGCGTGTACAAGCTCGCCTTCTTCGTCCCCGCCAGCCATGTCGAAGTGGTCAAGGCCGCTGTGTTCGCTGCTGGCGGCGGGCGCATCGGTGACTATGACCACTGCGCCTGGCAAACCCTTGGCCATGGCCAGTTCCGCCCGTTGGACGGCAGCCAGCCGTTCCTCGGGCAAGCGGGCCAGGTCGAGGCGGTGGAAGAGTGGAAGGTGGAGCTGGTGGTGGCTGACGAGCTGATTGTGCAGGTCGTCGCTGCGCTCAAGCAGAGCCACCCGTACGAGACGCCAGCCTATGAAGTCTGGCGGCTCGCCGAGTTCTAGAACGCATCACGGCTATTCGCGGGCACGCCCGCTCCCACAGGGATATCACAATCTTCAGAACCGTGATATCCCTGTGGGAGCGGGCGTGCCCGCGAAAGGGCCCTACAATCCAGCTACAATCTCCTTGCCTGGCTCCGGCCGCTTCAACATTCCACAAGCCAGCAACCCCATCTCGAACAGCACCCACATCGGCACTGCCAGCATCGTCTGCGAAAACACATCCGGCGGTGTCAGGATCATCCCCACCACAAAGCACCCGACGACCACGTAGGGCCTGCTGCGCCGCAATGTGGCCACATCGGCCAACCCTGCCCAGACCACGATGAACGTCGCCACCGGGATCTCGAACGCCAGCCCGAACGCCAGAAACAGCGCCAGGATAAAGTCCAGGTACTGGCTGATATCGGTCATCATCGCCACGCCGTCCGGCGTCACGCTGGCAAAGAAACCGAACATCATCGGGAAAACCAGGAAGAACGCGAACGCCATGCCGGCATAGAACAAAACGATGCTCGATACCAGCAGCGGCAGGGCAATGCGCCGTTCACGGCGGTACAGCCCAGGCGCCAGAAAGCCCCAGGCCTGATGCAGCAGCAGCGGCATGGCCAGGAACAGGGCGCACATCGCGGTCAGCTTGAACGGTGCCAGAAAGGGCGAGGTGACGCTGGTGGCGATCATGCTCGCGCCTTCCGGCAAAAAGCGCCGTAGCGGCTCGGATATGAGCGTGTACAGCGTCTGGGCAAAGGGGAACAGGCCGGCGAACACCAATGCCACCAGCGCCAGGCAACGCACCAGGCGTTTGCGCAGGTCGCGCAGGTGTTCGGTCAGGGGCATGCTCGCGGCAGGGTCCATGGCAATACTCATGAAGCATTTTCCTTGGGCAGCACGGCCGTGGCCGCATCATTGGCCGGTTCCGCGTTCAGGCTGATGCCCTGGCGGATCTCCTGTTCCAGGCGTTGCAGAGGTGCCTGGTCGAGGTTGGGCATCTCGATTTCGCGCTCCACCTGCGTGCGCAAGGCGTGCATGGCCCGGCGCGCCTGGCCCAGGCCGCGGCCGAGGGTACGGGCTGCCACCGGCAGGCGCTCGGGGCCCAGCACCAATAGCGCGACGACGCCGATCAGCAGCAACTCGCTGAAGCCTACCTCGAACATCAGGCCTGGCGGTCCGCTTGAGATTGCTGGGCCACTTGGCCGTTCAGCGGGCACTGTTGCTGCACGTGCGCCTGGCCAGCGGCGCTGGCGTCATTGTCACCACCCATGGACTTGCGAAAACCCTGGATCGCCTCGCCCACATCGCTACCCAGGCCCTTCAGGCGCTTGGTACCAAACAGCAAGAACACGATCAGCAGTACGATCACCAGTTGCCAGATTCCAATGCCACCCATAGCGACCACTCCTGTAAGGTCATGAAAAGGAAGGGCAATCCTGCCTTGCCTAGATGACGTGCACATGACGAACGGGCATTGCCATCTAGCTGAAACACCCCGCGTGTTGACTGGCGTTTTTATTCCGCGAGCGAGGCACGCACGGATGGGTGGAAGGCAACAGCAGGGTGCGGCCCTGTTGATGGTGATGGTGGTGCTGGCAATGCTGGCGGCGGGCATGGCCTGGCTGGTGGAGGATGGCCGGCGTCAGGTCGACGAAGTGCGCCTGCTGCACCAGCGAGTGCAGGTGCGGGCCATGGAGCAGGCCGGCCTGGCCTATGCCGGGCAGGCCCTGCGGGACCCTGCCTGGCGGCTCAGTCCGCTGTTCTGGCAAGCCTTGCGCGGGCAGCCGCTGAACTACGACTTTGGCGCTGGCCAGGCGCAGTTGCGGGTACGCGACCAGCACACCTGCTTCAATGTAAACGCATTGCTCGGCGCCGACGGCGAACGCGCCGAGCGCCAGTTGCGTTACTTGCTGGGCAATGACATGGCGGCCGAACGCCTGGTCGATGCCCTGGCCGACTGGCTCGATGCCGACAGTGATGCCCGCCTGCAGGGCGCCGAGAGCGCCCAGTACCTGCGTCAGCAACCGCCACGGCTGGCGGCTGACCAGCCGATGCTCGACACCAGCGAGCTGAACCTGTTGCTGGAGCCGGACGCCAGCCGCCAGGCGCGTTACCCGATGCTGTGCGCCTTGCCCCAGACCACGGGTTGGCGGCTCAACGCCAATGCGCTGGGGTTGGAGCATCTGCCTCTGCTGGAGGCGCTGTATGAAGGGCGTTACTCGCGTTCGTTGCTAAGCCGCATTGTCAGCGGCAGGCCGGCGTCGGGGTATGTGGACGCGGCTGCACTGCGCCAGGCGCTGGGGGCGGTGGATGACGAAACGTTCGAACGGTTGAGCGAAGGGCTGCTGCTCAACAGCGGTCATTTTCTGTTGCAGCTGTCGTTCGAGGAAGAGGGGCGGGTGATGCGCAGCGAGTTCCAGGTGGAGGCGCTGGGGGTGGTGCAATGGCATGCCCGGGTGCCCGCGCAGCAAGTGCGGGTGCGTAGCCGGGAGCCGATAGCCTGGTAACGTTCACTGACCTCTTAGCGGGCAAATCCGCCCCTACGCTGGTTCTGTAACCAGTGAGCCCCCGTAGGAGCGGGCTTGCCCGCGAAGAGGCCGGTACAGCCAGCAAAAGTTGGCTGACCGGCACGGGATCAAACGGTCCCGATCTCCCCACCATCAATACGCTGGATCACCACCGTCGAAGCCCGCGGCCGTACGGTAGCCCCAGCCGGCGTCGCATCGGTCGCCTTGTCGGTATACGGCCAGTTGTCCGGGTGTTGAATGTTGACGAACAGCGTCTTGTTGTCCGGGGTAAAGGTAATACCGGTCACCTCGCAACCATTTGGCCCGACAAAGAAGCGCCGCAGGTCCACCTGGTTCTGTGCGTTCACTGGCACCTGCTTGCCGCTGGCATCCACCAGGTCGGTAGGGATCACCGCCAGCAACTGGTCGTTGGTGTAGTCGGTCAAGGTGGTTTCGCCGTTGTCGGTCTCGAACCACAGCACGCCGCGGCTATCGAAGCTCATGCCGTCGGGGCTGGCGAACTGGTTCAGTTCGGTCAGGCCGGAGCGGTTGATGTCGGCGGTGCCGGCAGCGTTGGCGCCGAACACGAAGATGTCCCAGGTAAAGCTCAGTTGGTCGTCGCTGTCGTGCCAGCGAATGATGTGGCCGTGTCGGTTCGGGCCGCGTGGGTTCGCTGCATCGACCTTGTCCGGGGTACGTGCACTGTTGTTGGTCAGGGTCAGGTATACGTCGCCGTTCAGCGGGTTGACCGTGGTCCATTCCGGGCGGTCCATCGGCGTTGCGCCCACGGCATCGCCAGCACCACGGGTGTTGAGGATGATGCCCGGCAGGTCACCATACAGCGCGCCCAGGGTGCTGCCGCCGGTGGTGGCGGTGGCCACGTCCAGCAGCAGCCATACGCCGGTGCCGTCGGCATTGAAGCGGGCCACGTAGAGTTTGCCTTGGTCGAGGTACTTGGCGCCGGTGGCCAGGCGGTCGGCCGGGTTGGCATCAGCGGCGTCCCACACGGCGGTGGACACCCACTTGTACAGGTACTCGTTGTTCGAGTCGTCACCCATGTACCACACCAGCGGCTTGCCGGCGACGGGCAGGCCGGGGGCGCAGCCCTCGTGGCGGAAGCGGCCCAGCGCAGTGCGTTTGGTGGCCAGGGTGCTGTTGTTGTACGGATCGATCTCGACGATGTAACCGTAGGTGCTGGCTTCGTTGCGGTAGTCGTCGGTGGCGCTGGCGCCTTTGACGGTAACGTCGAAGCGGGTGAATTCGTCGTCCACTTCGCTGGCGTCACCGGCAGCGGTTTCCCACTTGTACTGGCCGCTGGAGGTGCCCACGCCAATGCGGCGCTGGTCCTCGGGGCGGGTGCCCTTGTTGACGAAGATGCCCGGCCAGTTCTCTTCGCAGGTCAGGTAGGTGCCCCACGGGGTATAGCCATTGCCGCAGTTGTTGTTGGTGCCACGGCAGTGGGTGCCAGCAGTGGAATACTTGGTCTTGACGTGGTCGGTGCCACGCAGCGGGCCGGTGATTTCCATGCGTGAAGCAGTGGTGAAGCGACGGTTCAGCGGGTCGTTGTCGACCACCTGCCAGCGGCCGTTGATTTTCTGCAGGCGTACCACGCCAGCACCGTGTGCGTTGATTTCCTTGCGCACTTCCTCAACCGGGCGCTTGCCGTTGACATCGGTAGTGGGGCCGGCCGGGTGCAGGGCGGCGGTATCGATGTACTCGAAATTGATTGCCAGCAGGCCGTCTTCCGAGCTGCCGTTGATGGGGAAGAAGTGCATGCCGTCGTGGTGCATGCCCATGGCGTTGGCCTGGTCGGTCGAGGTGTTGCTGCCGTCGGACTTCCACGGGTTGCCGTTGCTGTTCAGTGGCGTGCCCCAAGGCGCCAGCACATAGGCGCTATAGCCGGCGGCGACCACACAGGCGTCGGTGCGCGAGCCTGGGATGGACTGGAAGCCTAGCGCCAGTTTCGGCACTTCCGGCTCGGTGACTGGCGGTTCGGTCACCGGTGGCTCGGTGACCGGATCATCGTGATCGGAACCACCACCGTCGAAGCAGCCTGTCAGGCCGGTACCGGCGATCATGGCGATGGCGGCGCCCAAGCTGCCGCGCATCACGCTGCGGCGGCTCAGGTAGGCGTCCATGACGTTGGCCATCGGCAGGTTGCCGCTTTGGTTCCGGTCCAGGTTGTCGCCGGTATCTCGACTCATCAGGTTGTCCTTATGTTGGCTGAGTTGGAAGAAACCGCGACTGTAAGGCGCAAGTGTGATGATTCCTTGGCAGAAATGTTAACGAGCTTTTAAAACTTCCGGTTCTTGGATGGGTGTTCTAAAGATCGAATTGGAATTGCTGTCGGATTTCTGCCATCAAACTGTAATGCCAACGCCGCAACATCCGGGACCCTGAATGGACGTGGATAAGGATGGCGATGCGATGGCGAGCAGTGTGCACAGGCGCGAAGTGATCGGCTGGATGGGTATCGGTGCCTTGGCACCGCTGCTCGGCGCCTGCACAGCCTTCCCAGGGCAGCAGGGCGGCAATGCCCAGCTCGACTTGCTGTACGTCGCCGATACCCTCGATGCCCGCCAACCTGGCCAGGCGGTGGTACCGGCTACCCGGTTGGGGCCGGTCAGCCACTTGGGCCGTGCGCCCTGGATGACCGGCCGCAGCGCCAGTATCGCCTACCCGCAACTGGCGCCGCTGCTCGATGCCCGCCAGGCAACGACAGCCCAGCTGGGCGGTTATGCGGTGCTCGCGGCGTTGCTGGAACAACTGCGTGGCGAGGCCGGTGCGGGCAACAGCCTGACCCTGGAGAACGGCCAGGGCTGGAATGGCAGTGGCCTGGCGTACCTGACCCAGGGCGAAAGTGGTGTGCAAGGCAGCCAACTGCTGGGCATCGAAGCGCGGGTCAGCAGCGATGAGCGTGTGCTGTGGCCACAACGCAGCACGGGCCTGTATCGCCAGGCCAGCGCCATTACCCTCGGCGCCGGGCTGGCTGACGCACAACGCCAGGCACTGGGTGTGCAAGCCCTGCACGTTTTCGAGCGCGGCGGTGCCCGTATCGCAGTGGTCGGCGTGACCGACCCGTACGCCCAGGATCAGAAAGCCTCACTTAAACAGTGGTACCAGTCTCTGCTGCCGGTATTCGAACAAGCCCGGCACGAGGCTGACCTGGTGGTGGCCATGGCCGATGCAGGCACGGGCCCCGGCCTGTGGCTGGCTGAACGGGTGCCGCAAATCGACGTGCTGTTGTGCGCCCGTGGTCAGGACCTGTGGCCCGCGCCGGTCGAGGTCACCCAGGCCAGCGGTCGCCGCGTACCGGTGCTGTTTGCCGGCTGCCGGGGCAGCGGTGCCTTCCGCCTGCGCTGCCAGCGTGTGGCCGGCCAGTGGCAGTTCGACGGGCGTTTTTTCCCGGCCTTTGAACAGCAACTGGCGCCTGCCGCGCAGCTGCGTGTCGCGCAATTGCAGGCGCAACTGCGCCAGCAACGGTCCGGCCACGCGGCCTGGCTTGACCAGCCGCTGGCCCGCGCGCCTCAGGCCTTGTGGCGCCGCGATACCCGTGGCGGCAGCTGGGACTGCCTGCTGCATCAAGCCTTGGCCGACGATAGCAGCATGCCCGTGTTGCTGCCGGGCTTGCGTTATGACTACCCGCTGGCAGCGGGGGCGGCCATTACCCGCGAACATCTGATCAGCCTTACCGGAGGCTACCCCGCGCCAGTGGTCGAGGCACCGGCCCGGCAGGTTGAGCAAGTGCTGGAAAACGCCGCTGAACAATTGTTCGGTGACCCGCTGCTGCTGGACAACAGCCAGGACCTGCCGCGCTGGCAGGGC
The DNA here is from genome assembly GCF_029840855.1 of Pseudomonas sp. GD03862. NCBI lineage: Bacteria > Pseudomonadati > Pseudomonadota > Gammaproteobacteria > Pseudomonadales > Pseudomonadaceae > Pseudomonas > Pseudomonas sp. GD03862. The sequence goes on along the minus strand of NZ_JAOCDI010000013.1, from coordinate 60,427 downwards.
CAGGCCTGGAGCGTCAGCTACAGCCCGCAAGGCAAGCGCATCACGGGGTTGGAGCCGGTGCAAGGCCTGTGCCGCACCTTTGGCCTGCAGTTCGAAAGCCAGGCCGGCGAGCCACTGTGGCAGCGGGTCGAGGCCTGGCTCGCCCGCCAGCCTGAGGATTGGCAACTGGCGCCGCTGCAACTGCCCGAAGTGCGTTACGTGCAGGGGCACCCAGGCTGGCACCCACGGCAATTGGCCTCGTGATGCTTACCTCGCGTCTGCTCACCGGCGCTGGCCTGACCCTGGCCGGCTGGCTGTCTGCGCAGTGTGTGCTGCAGTTGAGCCGGCAGCCACACCCGGCCACGGCGCCTGCGGTGGCCGACAGCCCGCTGCCCGGGCTGATGGTTGGTCACTGGCAGGCGCCGCCCGACGACGGCGCCATCACCATCACTCGTCTGCCGCTGCAATACCTCGGCGGCCTCAAGGCCCAGCCATTGGCCGCCAGTGTGGTGGTGCTGCGCTACGGCGAGCAAGTGCGCACCCTGGCCCGCGGTCAGCGCCTGGCGCCAGGGATCGTGCTGCAGGACATCGACAGCGATGGCCTGATTTTCAACAACCAGGGGCGGCGTGAGCGCCTGCCCTGGCCGCCACGCCCCGCCGTGACCGGCTTCAAGCGGCAAGGATGAACGATGCCTGTTAGATACTGCATGGCAGCTGCGCTGAGCCTGGCCTTGTCCATGGCCTATGCCCAAGAGCCGGTGTTCGATGACAACGGTACGCCGATGTACGAAGTGAATTTCGTCGATACCGAACTCGGCGAGTTCATCGACAGCGTGTCGCGCATCACCGGCACCACCTTCATCGTCGACCCCCGGGTCAAGGGCAAGGTCACCGTGCGCACCGTCGACCTGCACGACGCCGACGCCATCTACGACATCTTCCTGGCCCAACTGCGCGCCCAGGGCTATGCCACCGTCGACCTGCCCAACGGCAGCGTGAAAATCGTGCCCGACCAGGCCGCGCGCCTGGAGCCGGTGCCAGTGGAGGCGGGCGGGCAGCAAGGCGAGGGCAGCGACAGCGTGGCCACCCGCGTATTCAGCGTGCGCAACGCCGCCAGCGAACAGGTACTGGGCATCCTCAAACCGCTGATCGACCCACGGGTTGGGGTTATTACACCGTACCCGGCGGCGCACCAGTTGGTGGTGACTGACTGGCGCAGCAACCTCGAACGCATCGCCAGCCTGCTGCGCCAGCTCGACCGCCCTCAAGAGGCACCGGGCAGCGGCAGCACCCAGGTGATCTACTTGCGCCATGCCAATGCCGGTGAAGTGGTCAAGGTGCTGCGAGGGCTCAGCCAGGAAGGGGCGGTGCCGGCTGAAGGCGCGGGTGAGGCAGAGGGCAAGGACCGGCCGGTGATGCCAGCCTCCGGTGGCCCGGGCATCCGCCTGGAATACGAAGAAGGTACCAATGCCGTGGTCATGGTCGGCCCCGACAGCGAGCTGGCAGCGTACCGGGCCATTGTCGAGCAACTGGACATTCGCCGTGCCCAGGTGGTGGTCGAAGCGATCATCGCCGAGGTGTCCGACAGCAGCGCCCAGGAGCTGGGCGTGCAGTGGCTGTTCGCCGACGAGAAGTTCGGCGCCGGTATCGTCAACTTCGGCAGTAACGGGGTGAATATCGCCAGCATCGCCGGCGCCGCCGCCAGTGGCGACAACGAGGCCCTGGGCGATCTGTTGTCCACCACCACCGGTGCCACGGCGGGCATCGGCCATTTCGGCGGTGGCTTCAACTTTGCCATGCTGGTCAACGCGCTGAAGGGCAAGAGCGGCTTCAACCTGCTGTCCACGCCCACCTTGCTGACCCTGGACAATGCCGAGGCATCGATCCTGGTCGGCCAGGAAGTGCCCTTCGTCACCGGCTCCGTGACGCAGAACAACGCCAACCCGTACCAGACCATCGAGCGCAAGGAAGTCGGGGTGAAGCTGCGCATCAAGCCGCAGATCAATATCGACAACAGCGTGCGCCTGGACATCGTCCAGGAGGTGTCGTCGATTGCCGACACCAGCTCGGCCAGCGACGTGATCACCAACAAGCGCGAGATCAAGACCAAGGTCATGGTCGAGGACAACGGCCTGGTGATACTTGGCGGCCTGATCAGCGACGAGTTGAGTACCAGCGACCAGCGTGTGCCACTGCTCGGCGACATTCCTTATCTTGGCCGGTTGTTCCGCTCCGATGCCACCCGCAATACCAAGCAGAACCTGATGGTGTTCATCCGCCCGCGTATCCTGCGCGACGGGCCGAGCCTGGCGGGCCTCAGTGAAGACAAGTACCGCACCCTGCAGCAGACCACACCGCTGCAGTTGCCGGACCTTGCAGAGGGCACGCGGCTGTTGCAGGTATTCCCCGCCAGCCGCGCACGCCTGGAAGGCGGTGACTGGTGATGCTGCCCTATCGCCAGGCACGGCAGAGCGGAGTGGCCATGGCCCCGGCAGAGCAGGGCTGGCAGCTATGGCTGCGGCCCGACGCCGACAATGCCCAGTTGCAGGAGTTGCTGCGTGTGCATGGCCAGCCAAGCCTGTTCGAATACCTGGAACCTGCGCTGTTCGACGAGCGCCTTGGCCAGCTGTACCAGGCCGGCGATGCCGCCACCGAAGCGCTGATCGAAGGCATTGGCGACCAGGTCGACCTGGATAGCCTGATGAGCGAGATGCCGCGCATCGAAGACCTGCTTGAAAGCGACGACGAAGCCCCGGTGATCCGCCTGATCAACGGCCTGTTCGGCCAGGCGCTACGGCTGCGCGCCTCGGACATCCATATCGAGACCTTCGAGCAGAGCCTGGTGGTGCGTCTGCGGGTCGATGGCCACCTGCGTGAGGTGCTGCGCCCTCCACGTGCGTTGTCGGCCATGCTGGTATCACGGATCAAGGTCATGGCCCGCCTGGACATTGCTGAAAAGCGTCAGCCCCAGGACGGCCGCATCACCTTGCGCGCGGCGGGGCGCGAAGTGGACGTACGGGTCTCGACCTTGCCCGGCATCCACGGCGAGCGGGTGGTGATGCGCGTCCTCGACAAGCAGGCCAGCCTGCTGGCGCTGGATAACCTGGGCATGCCGGCAGCGGTATTGCAGGGCCTGCGCAGTTGCCTGGCGCGGCCCAACGGCATCGTGTTGTCCACCGGGCCGACCGGTTCGGGCAAGACCACGACCCTGTACGCCAGCCTGAACAGCCTCAACGATGGCAGCCGCAACATCCTCACCGTCGAGGACCCGGTGGAGTACGCCATCGCCGGCATTGGCCAGACCGCCATCAACCCGCGTGCCGGGCTGACGTTTGCCAGTGGCCTGCGCGCCATCCTGCGTCAGGACCCTGACGTGATCATGCTCGGCGAAATCCGCGATCAGGAGACTGCGCAGATCGCCGTGCAGGCCAGCCTCACCGGCCACCTGGTGCTGTCGACCTTGCACACCAACAGTGCGGTAGGCGCAGTGACCCGCCTGCGCGACATGGGCATCGAGCCCTTCCTGATCGCCTCGTGCCTTCGCGGCGTCCTGGCCCAGCGCCTGGTGCGGCGTTTGTGCAGCTGTGCCATGGCGCACCCGCTACAGGCTGCCGAGCGCGAGCTGTGGCCCGAGCTGGCGGCGCTGGACAGCACTTATCACGCCGTGGGTTGCGAGCAGTGCCAGGGCAGCGGTTATATCGGGCGACTGGGGCTGTACGAATTCATCGAGCTGGACGCTGGGCTCATCGGCCTGTTGTACGACGGCGCCAGTGAGCTGGCCATGCAGGACTATCTGGCTGACCGGCGCCAAAGCCTGGTGGCGATGGCCAGCGATTGCCTGGCCCGCGGTGAGACCAGCCTGGCCGAAGTGCTGCGCGTGGTGCAGGGCTAAGGCATGCCGACCTATCGCTACCAGGCCGTTGACCTCGCCGGCAAATCGCACAAGGCCAGCCTGCAGGCTGACAGTGAACGCCACGCCCGCCAGCTGTTGCGCGAGCAGGGCCTGTTCGCCCGACAGTTGCAACGTCATGACGCCGGCAGCCGACAACCCCGACGCCAGCGCCTGAGCCGCGCCCAGCTGTGTGAGCTGACCCGTCAGTTGGCCACCTTGACCGGGGCCGGCATTCCCTTGGTCGATGCCCTTGCCACCCTTGAACGGCAACTGCGTCAGCCTGCCCTGCACAGTGTGCTGGTGGCCTTGCGCGGCTCACTCGCCGAAGGCCTGGGCCTGGCCCGCAGCCTGGCCCGGCAGGGGGCACCGTTCACTGGCTTGTACTGCGCGCTGGTCGAGGCCGGCGAACGTTCCGGGCACCTGGCCCAGGTGCTGACCCGCTTGGCCGACCACCTGGAGCAGGTGCAACGCCAGCAACACAAGGCCCGCACAGCGCTGATCTACCCCGCTGTGCTGATGGGTGTATCGCTGGCCGTGGTGATTGGCCTGATGACGTTCGTCGTGCCCAAACTCACCGAGCAATTCGCCCATGCCGGGCAAAGCCTGCCGCTGATCACCTCGTTGCTGATCGGCCTGAGCCAGGGGCTGGTGCACGCCGGGCCGTGGTTGTTAGGGGTGGCGCTGTTGCTCGGGGGGCTGGCTGGCTGGTTGTTGCGCAAACCGCACTGGTGCCTGCGTCGCGACCAGCTGCTGCTGCGCCTGCCGCGTATTGGCAACCTGCTGCAGGTGCTGGAAAGCGCGCGCCTGGCGCGCAGCCTGGCGATTCTCTGTGGCAGTGGCGTGGCCCTGCTCGAAGCCTTGCAAGTGGCCACCGAAACCATCGGCAACCGGCGTATCCGCCTGGCCATGGAGCAGGTGCGCCAACACGTGCAGGGCGGCACCAGCCTGCACCGTGCGCTGGATGCCAGCCAGCAATTCCCGCCGCTGCTGGTGAACATGGTCGGCAGCGGCGAGGCCAGCGGCACCCTGGCGGACATGCTCGAGCGCGTGGCCGACGACCAGGAGCGCGGCTTTGCCCGCCAGGTCGATACCGCCATGGCGCTGTTCGAACCCCTGATGATCCTGGTGATGGGCGCCGTGGTGCTGTTCATCGTGCTGGCGGTGCTGCTGCCGATCATGCAACTCAACCAGGGCCTGCAATTGTGACGACAAGGAGTATTGCCATGCAGCATCGACGTAACCGCCAACGCGGCTTCACCCTCATGGAGATCATGGTGGTGATCTTCATCATCGGCCTGCTGATTGCCGTGGTGGCGCCCAGCGTGCTGGGCAACCAGGACAAGGCCATGAAGCAGAAGGTGATGGCCGACCTGGCCACTCTGGAGCAGGCGCTGGACATGTACCGGCTGGACAACCTGCGCTTCCCCAGCAGCGAACAGGGCCTGGCCGCGCTGGTGAAAAAGCCGGCTCAGGAGCCAGTGCCTCGGGCCTGGCGCAGTGATGGCTACGTGCGTCGCCTGCCGGAGGACCCGTGGGGCACCCCGTACCAGTACCGCATGCCCGGCGAACATGGCCGGGTCGATGTGTACTCGTTGGGCGCCGATGGCCTGCCGGGCGGCGAAGGCCAGGATGCCGACCTGGGTAACTGGGCGCTGTAACGGTGCGTCATCAGCGCGGCTTCAGCCTGATCGAACTGTTGGTGGTACTGGCCATTGCCGGGCTGATGACCGGGCTGGCGGTGGCCGGCCTTGGCAACGGCCAGGCCAGTGTCGAGCAGGCCTTGCAACGGCTGGCGGTCGAGGTCCGCAGCCAGGCCGCGCTGGCCCGGCATGCTGGGCAACTGCGCGGGCTGCGCTGGAATGGCCAGCGACCGGAGTTCGTCCGCCGCGAGGGCAATGCCTGGGTGGTCGAAGCGGTCCCGCTCGGCGACTGGCCCATGGGCCTGCACCCGGACTGGCCGGCCAGCCCGCAACCGCGCGTACTGTTCACGCCGCATGGCTGGGCGCAGGCGGGTAGCGTGCGCTGGCGCTGGGCCGATGGCAGTCAGCAATGGGCCTGGAGCCGCACCGATGGCATGTGGGTCGTGCCATGAATCAAGCACAGCGTGGTTTCACTCTGCTGGAGGTGACCGTAGCCCTGGCAATCGCTGCTGTGCTGGCGGTGATCACCAGCCAGGTACTGCGCCAGCGGCTGGCAGTGCAGGACAACCTGCAACAGCACCGCCTTGGCCTGTTGTGCGCGCGTGAGCTGCAAGCCCGCTTTGCCGTCGAGCAGTACTGGCCCGCCGAAAACCAGGTAGCCGGCAAGCTCGGCCAAGGTGGCCAACTGTGTCACTGGCAATTGCAACTGCGCCGCACCGGCGTGCGAGACCTGCGCCGTGGCGAACTGCAATTGTTCGCCGACCGCGATCAGCGCCTGCCACTGGGCCAGTACACCGTGTTTCTGGAGCGCCCATGAAACACCGCCAAACCGGCCTGACCCTGATCGAACTGATGGTCGCTCTGGCCCTGACAGCCGTGCTTGGCATCATGCTGGCCGCCCTGGTCAACGGCTGGCTGAAGGTGCGCGAACGCCTGCAGGACACCACTCGGCAAACCTCGGTGCTGGACTTTTGCCTGGCCCTGGAGCGGCGCTTCGACAGCCCGGTGCTGCGCCGTGTCTACGACCAGCGTCTGCCGCTGGCCAGCCGTTGGCTGGACTGGCAGCCCGCCAGCAACCAGTTGCTGTGGGTCGCCAGCACCGGCCTGCCGGCAGCCGAAGGTGGCTCGCGCCTGCAACGCCAGCGTCTGCGGTTCGAGGCCCGCGAGCAACGTCTGTTGCTGGAAAGCTCGGCGGACTTGTACGCCGCCGCCGCCCCGCGCTGGGTACAGCGCGAACGACTCGACCAGGTCAGTGCCATGAACGTTCTGTACTACCAGGGCGGCCGCTGGCTGGCCTGGCCTTCTGACCAACCGGTGCACCCAGGCCGTGGTGTGCGTCTGGAACTGCTGCGTGATGGAGCCCCTTATGTCTGCACCTTCGCCCTCCCATGGGGGCGCTCATGAAACTTGAATGGCGGCGGCGTACGCCGGCCCAGGCGTGGCTGCTGCTGCGCCCGGGTGCTGTCTGGCATTGGGCGCTGGTTCAGGACGGTATTTTGCAAAGCCAGGGGCAGGGCGAGCCACCGGCCAACCCGCAGGCCCATGTTGCGCTGGTCCTGCCTGCCGAGGCGTGCAGCCATTTTCGCGTGCCGGCCCCGCCCGGGCTCAAGCGCGAAGAGTGGCCTTTGCTGCTTGAGGATCGCTTGCTGCAGGCCCCGCATGAGGTGGCCTGTGCTTGCCTGGCCCGTGAACCCGGGTACCTTCGTCTGCTGGTAGTGGCGCGTCAGCAGCTGGATGACTGGCGTGGCCAATGCGCCGAATGGGGCTTGCAGACGGTACGTTGCTGGGCGGAGCTGCAGCTGCTGCCATCACCCGAGCCAGGATGCGCCTGGCAATGGCAACGCACCCCCGGCATGTCGCTCTACAAAGGCTTGGCCGAAGACGGACAGGAGCACTGGCTGGCGTGGCCTGATGCCTTGGGTGGCGTGCCGCAGCCACCGTGGGCAGGGCTGCACAAGACGTCGCTGAGCGGCAATTGGCCAACCGTATTTGCGCCGCTCGACACAATGCCCGGCCTGTTCGACCGCGCCCGCAAGGTGCGCTCGTTGCCGGCGGCGTCCCGCCAGCAGCAGCGGCTGCTGGCAGCTTGCCTGGTGTTGGCCATCGTTTGGGGTGGCCTGTGGTTGAGTCAGCAATGGCGTCAGGCGCAACTCTGGCGTAGCCAGGTCGTTGCCGTGACCGGCGAGCAGGCCAGCCCTCGGCACGCGGCACAGGCCCTCAAGCGCCTGCGCGAGAGCGTACTGCAGCAGCAACTGCGTACACGTCAGCTCGACGACCTGCAGGCTCGCTTGCAGACCTGGCTGCGTGACAACCCCGGCTTGCGCCTGCAAGCGGTGCGCTTCGATGGTCAGCGTTGGCACCTGCGCCTGGAGGGCGAGGGCAGTGCGCCGCCATGGCCTGATATGGCGGCTGCCGCTGGCGCCACAGTGCAGGTTCAAGATGGCCAAGTGATCTTCGACCTGGGAGCAGCCTCATGAACCGGGACTGGCTACAGCGTCATCGCTTCACGTTCGCCTGGGGACTGATCGCCCTGCTGCTGGCCTTCCTGGCCCTGCGCGAAGTCGTTGCGCAATGGCGCGTGCTTGGCCAGTGGCGTGTGCTGGCCGAACAGGCGGCCAGCCTGCAAGCCGGGCCCGGTTTGAACCTGGAGCGGCTACGTCAGTCGGCCCAGGCCCGTGGGGTCGAACTGATCGAAGTCGATACGCAAGGCAAGGCCTGGCAACTGCGTGGGCAGGTGGCCGATGAGCGCATGCTGCAAGGCTGGGTGCAGAGCCTGCGTGCAGAAGGCGCATTGCCGTTGCAATGGGGGCTGGAGCAGCAGGGCAAGGCTTTGCGATTCGACCTGGTGGTGCAGCCATGAGCCGCAGTGCAGCAATGGCCTGGGTGCTACTGGTATTCGTGCTCACGCTGTTTATCGAGCTTCCGGCCAATTGGGTGGTGCGTGCGTTCGGCCTGCCGGTACGCGATGTCGGTGGAAGCCTCTGGCAAGGGCAGGCACAACAATGGGGGCCGGTCGGGCCTTTGCGCTGGACGCTGCAGCCCTGGCGCTTGCAGGCGAATGCGCAAGTGGGGTTCCAGGGCCAGGCCTGGCAGTTGCGCGCAGAAGGCTGGCCTTGGCAGTGGCGGCTGGAGGCATCAGCCAAGGGGGCTTTGGCGACGGTCTCGACGGATTATCGCCTGGCCGGCCAGTGGCAGGGGGGGGTGAGGATGCAGGGGGCAGGGCGCCAATGCCAGGCCAGTGAAGGCCGCGTGATCGTAACCGACCTAGCCCTCAGCGACCCTTGGTCCCTGGGCCTTGGGCACGGCTGGCTGGAAATGGATTGCCGCAGTGGCTGGCACCTGCGCGGGCAGTTGGCGCAGCAAGGGCAACATCAACTGACCGTGGATGCCGACCTGCCAGGACGCCGGGCGCAGGTGGTGTTCCAGCTGCAGCCTGAAGCGCAGTTGACGCCATTGTTGCGTGGGGCTCAATGGCTCGGGCCGCAGGCCCTGGCGGGGCAGCGAGACCTTCGTTGGTAAGTAACAACGTGGCGTGGCGTCCTGTAGATAGGCTGTTGGCGGTCGAGCTTTTCTGAGGTGCTTGGGGCTGAACCGCTTGGTCGTATCAAAAGGGGGCATACCCGCGAAGCAGGCGGCGCGTTGCGTTTCACCGGCTGCGCCGGTGTTCGCGGGTGAACCCGCTCCTACAACGGCCTGTGCCCAACCACCGATTTGTGTCCAACCGCCGATTTGTGCCCAACCACCGATTTGTGTCCGTCCCCGATCAGTGTAGGAGCGGGCTTGCCCGCGAAGACGGCAGATCAGGCAATCACGATCACTCGTCGTCCGCAGTCCCGTTGGCCCGCCAGTAGGCTGCAGCCTTTAGCGCATCTTCCGGCACCCCTTTCTCCAGCAACAACGCCTTGGCCTGGCGAGTCAGGGCTTTTTCCAGCGCCACCCAGGCATACAGCCGGCCTTGCGGCAAGCTCAGGTTACGCACCAGTTCCAACAAGTCTTCCTCTTGGCGACGTACCCAGATCACTTCCACCTGCGCCTTGCTTGGCAGCGGCTGGCGCTCGTGCTCGTCTTCGATCTGGATCACTGCCAGCACCTGGCGGCCCGCCGGCAACTCCTCCAGCCGACGGCCAATGGCCGGGATGGCAGTTTCATCACCGATCAGCAGGTAGCTGTCGAAAATATCCGGCACCACCAGAGAGGCCCGTGGCCCTGCGATGTCCAGGGTGTGCCCGGGCGCGGCTTGCGCGGCCCAGGTAGAGGCAGGGCCGTCGCCGTGCAGCACGAAGTCGATGTCCAGCTCATGTGCCACCAGGTCGATGCGCCGTGGTGTGTACTCGCGCATGGTGGGCCGCGCGCCACCGTCCTTGCCCAGGTTACGGGCCTCGATGGCCTGTCGTTGCTCCGGCGTTTCGGCGAACAGCAGCTTGATATGGTCGTCGCTGCCCATGCTGGTAAAGCCTTGCAGCTCGGCACCCCCCAGGGTGATGCGGCGCATGCGCGGGGTCAGCTCGGTGACCCGCAGCACCTGCAGACGGCGCTGGCGGATCTCGTGGTTTACGCGGTGAATGGTGTCACTCATGGGGCGTCTCCCTGAAAGGTTCAGTGGGCCCGGAGGCGATGGCCTTGGCGGTATGGTTGAGCAGGTCACGGACCCGTTCGATTTCTTCCACTGTCCAGCGGCCGCTGTGCATGTGCAGTGCATGGCGCAGGTTGCCGACTGCTTCATGTATCTCTGGCGGGCGGTCGTGGCCGCGCAGGGCGCGTTTGCTGACTTCGATGCGCATGCGCACGCCATCCAGGGCCACTGCCTGATCCGCCAAGGCGCTGCGGCCGGCATCGGTGATGGCGTAGAGGCGTTTGCTGCCTTGTACCTGGCCGCTGATCAGTTCGGCCTCTTCAAGGAAGTTCAGCGTCGGGTAGATCACCCCTGGGCTTGGGCTGTAGCTGCCGTCGAACAGATTTTCGATCTGGCGGATCAGGTCGTAACCGTGGCCGGGTTGCTCGGCCAGCAAGTCCAGCATCAGCAGCTTGAGGTCACCCGGGGCGAAGACACGCGGGCCGCGCTCGCCACGGGCGGGGCGTCGCTCGAAGGGATCATGAGGGGGATGTTCGCGCATAGGAATAGGGCTCCGTCGTTTGCGATATATCGTAAGATATTACTCAAGATATATCTAAAGACAAGCCCTTCAATGCTGATGATTATCATCTACTGCGTCGATGTGTTCCCGCCCGGTTGCGGTGTGTGCAGGGCAACCTGTGGCGGCTTGCACTCATTCGGGTTGCCCGGCTGCAGGTAAGGCATGAGGATCGGTGCCATGCCCTTGAGCACCTGCACCGGCAGCGCCGAGGTAAATTTGAACGCTTCTGCCGTGCGACCCGGCACGAAGGCGGTCAGCGTGCCGAAATGGTTGTCGCCGAGGAAGAACACGAAGGTGGCGGTGCGGTTCAGCGAGCGCGAGCCGATCAGCCGGCCGCCGGCGCCGAAACTCTCGATTCGGTTGTCGCCGGTACCGGTCTTGCCGCCCATCACCAGTGGCGTGCCGTCCTGCAGCTTGAAGCTGCCGGAAATACGCCGCGCGGTACCTGCATCGACCACTTGCGACATGGCGCCTTTGAGTGCACGCGCCACTTCGACTGGCAGAATTCGCACGCCCCGGTCCGGGTCTGTGATCAACTTGGTCTCGTAGGGTGTGTTGGCTGCGAAATGCAGGGTGTCGATGCGCAGGGTAGGCAGGCGAACACCGTCGTTCTGGATGATCCCGACCAGTTCGGAGAGGGCAGCGGGGCGGTCGCCGGAGCTGCCGATGGCGGTGGCCAATGAGGGCACCAGGTGGTCGAATGGATAGCCCACGCGTTTCCAGCGTTGGTGGATATCAAGGAAGGCTTCGATTTCGACCATGGTGCGGATGCGGCTGTCACGGGCGCCCTGGTGGCGGCTCTTGAACAGCCAGCCGTATACCTCCTGGCGTTCGAAACGACTGGCGTTGATCATCTCGGTCAGTGTCGAGCTTGGGTTCTTCAGCAGGTAGCCAAGCAGCCACAGGTCCAGCGGGTGGACCTTGGCGATGTAACCCTGGTCGGGCAGGTCGTACTTGCCGGGGCCGTAAGCTGCGTACATCTCTGACAGACGGCCATCGGTCAGTTTGCCCAACACGGCCTTGTCGCCCTTGAGGTGGGCACGCACGAACGCGTTGAAGGTTTCCTGGCTTGCCTCGGGGAACAGGTAGCGGTGTACCGCCGCCAACCGCTGTGGGGTCACGCGCATGCTGTCGAGGAAGGTGTCCAGGCGTTGTTGCGAGGTTTTACGCTGGTACTTCTTCCAGAAGCGCATCAGGTAGTTGGTGCCTTCCTTGTCGGCAAAGCGCGCAAGGTACTCCTGGCGGCGCGGGTCGGCATCGTCCTTGAGCAGCGGCACGCGGTTGTACGGCTGCTGGTAAGTCACGTAGCGCACCAGGTCGCGCATCAGGCGGATGAACGGCAGGTTGATCGACTCGCGCAGTGCATCCTTGAGTGTCGGGTTGCGGTTGTTGTCTTCCTTGCGGAAGTTGTTGAACACATGCATCCCGCCACCGGTGAAAAACGCTTCACCGGTGTTGGCCGAGTACTTGCGCTCGAGCGCGGCGTCGAGCATGGCGTCAAGGCTCTGGTTCTTGCTGTTCTGCGCCAGCCATTCCAGCGACCATTGCGTGATGCGGTCGAGTTCGGCCACTTCGACCTTCTTCAGCTCGGCGGCAGGTTTGCCAGCGTACTTGTCGTGCAGCTCGGCGATAATTTCAAGGTAGGTGGTCAGTACCCGCAGCTTGGCGGTTGAGCCCAGCTCCAGCTTGCTGCCTTCGTTGATGTCGAAGGGCTGGTTGGTGCTGTCGGTCTGCACCCGTACCCGCGAGCCATCGGCGGTGCGTTCGAACAAGGTGAAGCTGTAGCTCACCTGGTCGGTGGTCTTGGCAGTGAGCAGCCGCTCGCCGATCAGGCCTATCTGTGCGGCAAACTCCGGGTCGGCAAGGTTTTTCAGGTACTGGCTGACCTGCAGCTGCAGGTCGGCCTGCAAGGTACTGGTGGCTGACAGGTCGAGGCGGTCGAGGTCGTACAGCGGGCGATTGAGCATGGCCGACAGGCGGTTGCGCGCCAGGCTGATGCCCTTGTTGGTGATGATCGGCACGATGGTCGGCTGCGCGACCCAGTCGCGGTACACCGCCTTGCTGGCCAGCGCGGCATCGGCCAGCGGCTGATCGATGACCTTGTTGGCGGCAAGCAGCCGAATGTGCGAATCGGTGAGCTCGGCCAGCTCGACCCGGCCCTTGGACAAGTAATGCGAGGGGCGGCGCTGGGCAATCATCAGCGACAGCACCTGGCGCAGGGCCAGGCCACGTGCGGCCATGCTCTGGGGGTCGGTGGCGGTGGCGTTCAGGGCCTGGTTGACCTGGTCGAAGTCGGCGCCGTACCACACCCGCAGGCCCTCGGCCATGCCATGTACCTCACCATGCCCAGGCACGGCCGACAGCGGTACGCTGTTGAGGTAGTCGCGCACGATGCGCTGGCGTGCCTCGGTGGTGTCGGGGCCGCCCTGGTAGGCACGCACGCTGGCAGAAATCATCTGCCGGATTTTCTCCGCGCCCGACACCGTCAGGCCATCGGGTGAGTGGCGATATTTCTCCAGCTGTGTGGCCAGGGTGCTGCCGCCGGCAGACTGGCCGGGCAGGGCCAGGTACTTGGCGACCTGGCTGTAGGCGGCCTTGGCAAAGCGTGGCCAGTCCACTGCCGGGTTGTTACGTGGGTCCTGGGTATCCAGCAGGTCGCGGTTTTCGATGAACAGCAAGCTGTTGACCATCACGGGAGGGATCGCTGCAAAGTCCGGGTACAGGTGCTGGGGGTAGTTGTACTGGTACAGCGTGTCGCCACGGCAGTCGGTGATCGACAGGCCGGCCTGGATTTTCTCGATATAGGGCGCGAACAGCCCATGATCGACGTAATTCATCAATGCGGGTGAGAACTTCACCTGTTCGCTGATGAGGTAGTCGCGCTTGAGCAGGCGTGGCAGGAATTCACCCAGGGTGCTATAGCCCAGGCGTTTGTCGAACGGCCCGTCACCGGGGTAGATGATGGCATCGCTGGGACCGGGTTGCAGCGAATAGGTCAGTGTACTGGCCAGTTTGCTGAACTCGCGCGATTGCAGTTCAGAGGTACGGAATTCGTCATACGCGGCAACACCGATGGCTACCAGCGCCACCAGCAGGATGAGGATGATCAGCCGCCACCATAGCCGACGCTGACGGGGGGACTTGGGTTGTGGCGTCTCGGCCGGAGGTATCTCGGGTGCTTCCGTTCTGCTTGGTTCCGATTGCCACAGTGCGCCCATAATCTTCTATCCGGCCAAGTATTTTCGTCTTGCTTGTCTGAAGCTTAGACGTTGAGTGGATAGGGTGAAAAATTTGTAAGAAGTAGGAAAAAGTCATGTGGGGCTATGCGGCTTTGGTGTGGGTTCCTTCAACGGACGATGTTGTTATGGTGCCCTGGCGATTTTTGGGGCGTGTAGCGGCCCCAGAGTTCTAGCCAAATTTCTGCATATATACAGTGAAAACACCTACAACGGTCTTCCTATACTGCTCGCCCCCTTCGCCCTGCCGGGCGCTCTAGTCCGGCACATGGGCCGGCCCACAAGGCCAGCCTGGCAAGCCAACGCCACGCCTATCGGCATGGTCGCGGCTGCACGAAGGTCAAATCCAATAACAAAATGAGGTTGTATTGCTATGCCAGTCGGCAACCACTCTGCCCACGGCCAGGCCACTGAAGGCGGCCCGCTCAAGCGTGAACTGGGCGAACGGCACATCCGCCTGATGGCGCTGGGCGCCTGTATCGGTGTCGGTCTTTTCCTCGGTTCGGCCAAGGCGATCGAAATGGCCGGCCCGGCCATCATGTTGTCCTACATCATCGGCGGCCTGGCCATCCTGGTGATCATGCGCGCCCTTGGTGAAATGGCCGTGCACAACCCTGTCGCCGGCTCGTTCAGCCGTTATGCCCAGGATTACCTCGGCCCATTGGCGGGCTTCCTGACCGGCTGGAACTACTGGTTCCTGTGGCTGGTGACCTGTGTCGCCGAAATCACGGCAGTGGCCATCTACATGGGCATCTGGTTCCCCGACGTTCCGCGCTGGATCTGGGCCCTGGCGGCGCTGGGCAGCATGGGCGCGGTCAACCTGGTGGCGGTGAAGGCTTTCGGTGAGTTCGAGTTCTGGTTCGCGCTGATCAAGATCGTCACCATCATCGCCATGGTTCTTGGCGGCATCGGCATCATTGCCTTCGGCTTTGGCAATGACGGTGTGGCAGTGGGGATCTCCAACCTGTGGAGCAACGGCGGTTTCATGCCCAATGGTGTGACCGGCGTGCTGATGTCGCTGCAGATGGTGATGTTCGCCTATCTGGGTGTGGAAATGATCGGCCTCACCGCCGGTGAAGCACGCAACCCGCAAAAGACCATTCCGCAGGCCATCGGCTCGGTGTTCTGGCGCATCCTGCTGTTCTACGTCGGTGCGTTGTTCGTGATCCTGTCGATTTACCCGTGGAACGAAATCGGTAGCCAGGGCAGCCCGTTCGTCATGACCTTCGAGCGCCTCGGCATCAAGACCGCTGCCGGCATCATCAACTTCGTGGTCATCACGGCGGCGCTTTCGTCGTGCAACGGCGGCATCTTCAGCACCGGGCGCATGCTCTATAGCCTGGCACAGAACGGCCAGGCCCCGGCGGCCTTCGCCCGCACCTCGAAGAACGGCGTGCCACGCAATGCGCTGCTGCTGTCGATCGGCGCGTTGCTGCTGGGCGTGCTGGCCAACTACCTGGTGCCAGAAAAAGTCTTCGTCTGGGTGACCTCGATCGCCACCTTCGGTGCGATCTGGACCTGGGTGATGATCTTGCTGGCGCAGTTGAAGTTCCGTGCCGGCCTTACCACTGCCGAGCGCAAGGCACTGAAGTACCGCATGTGGCTGTGGCCGCTGAGCTCGTATCTGGCACTGGCCTTCCTGGTGCTGGTGGTGGGGCTGATGGCGTACTTCGAGGATACGCGTGTGGCCCTGTACATCGGCCCGGCGTTCCTGGTGTTGCTGACAGTGCTGTATTACACGTTCCGCCTGGCGCCGAAAGACGCGCAAGGTGTGACGAGTACAGCCTCCTGACCTGACGTGGGGCCGCTTCGCGGCCCCAGCGTTCTCTCAGGCCGCCACGTCGCTGTGCGGCTCGAAACTGTCCGCCCGGGCCAGTTGCCACATCCGCGAATAGAACTGCCCGTTCACCTCGCCGGTCAGCAGCTCACCTGGCTTCAAGAACACATGCATCTGCGAGAACAGCTTGATTTCGGTGGCCGAAATGCGCCGCACCAGGTGCTTGGCCTCCAGTTGTGCCGGATGCTCCAGGCCTGCCGCCGCCAGCATTTCTGCCAAGGCACGCAACGTGTTGTGATGGAAGTTCAGCACCCGCTGGGCTTTGTCGGGCACCACCAGCGCGCGCTGGCGCAGCGGATCTTGCGTGGCCACGCCGGTCGGGCATTTGTTGGTGTGGCAGCTTTGCGACTGGATGCAGCCGATGGCGAACATGAAGCCGCGTGCCGAGTTGGCCCAGTCGGCGCCAATGGCCAGCACGCTGGCGATGTCGAAGGCGCTGACAATCTTGCCGCTGGCGCCCAGCTTGATCTTGTCGCGCAGGTTCAGGCCGACCAGGGTGTTGTGCACGAACAGCAGGCCTTCACGCAGTGGCACGCCGATATGGTCGGTGAACTCCACGGGCGCTGCGCCGGTGCCCCCTTCCTTGCCATCGACGACGATGAAGTCGGGCAGGATGCCGGTTTCCAGCATGGCCTTGGCGATGCCCATGAATTCCCACGGGTGGCCCAGGCAGAACTTGAACCCCACTGGCTTGCCGCCGGACAGCTCACGCAACTGGGCGATGAACTGCATCATTTCGATCGGTGTCGAGAAGGCGCTGTGGCGCGACGGTGAGATGCAATCCTCGCCCATCAGCACGCCACGGGTTTCGGCAATTTCCTGGGTGACCTTGTGTTTGGGCAATATGCCGCCATGGCCGGGTTTGGCGCCCTGGCTCATCTTGATCTCGATCATGCGCACCTGAGGGCTGCGCGCCTGGGCGGCGAAGCGTTCGGGATCGAAGCGCCCATCTGGCGTGCGGCACCCGAAGTAGCCGCTGCCCAGTTCCCACACCAGGTCACCACCGTGCTCGCGATGGTAGGGGCTGATGCTGCCCTCGCCGGTGTCATGGTGGAAATTGCCCAGCTTGGCGCCCTGGTTGAGCGCACGGATGGCATTGGCGCTGAGCGAGCCGAAACTCATGGCCGAAATGTTGAAGATCGACGCGGAATACGGCTGGCTGCACTGCGGCCCACCGACGATGACACGGAAGCTGGTCGGGTCAGCCAGCGGTGCCGGGCGCATGGAGTGGCCGATGAACTCGAAACCGGATTCATATACGTCGATCAGGGTGCCGAAAGGTTTGTCCGAGGCTTCGTTCTTCGCCCGGGCATACACCAGCGAGCGCTGGGCGCGGGAGAAGGGCAGGGCATCGCTGTCGGACTCCAGCAGGTACTGGCGGATTTCCGGGCGAATGGCCTCGACCAGATAGCGGATGTTGCCGAGAATCGGGTAGTTGCGGCGTACGGCGTGGCGGTGCTGCAGCAGGTCGAACAGGCCGATCAGGCTGAGAATGCCTGTGGTCAGGGTGAACGGCCACAGCCATTCGTGGTGGCTGAAGGGGAGGCTCGCCAGGGTGAACAGCACACAGGCGGCGAAGAAGGCATAGCGACTGAGAAGTGACAGGCTCATACAGGGTCCTTGCGATGGCGCGGTCAGGCTCAGGGCCTGGGGGCAAACCCCGACCATAGCCAAGTTGCCGGGCGCTGCAAAATAAAATCGGGGTAGCGAAAATCATTCTCGAGCGTAGGAGCGGGTTCACCCGCGAAAGGGCCGGTCCTGCTGGCCAATTTCACCCGCCGTTCACCGTTGCCGCCGCTACCGTATTCGCGGGTAAACCCGCTCCTACAGGGGGGCGCGCAGCAGTTTCTGCCGCCAGCTTTCCTGCTCCTGTGCGGACGCCTCGACCAGATACGCGTAACGCCCGGCCATCCGCACCGCCACCGGTATCCCGTCGCGATACAGAAGCCGGTTGCCAATCACTGCCGGCACTTTCGCCCCAGGCAGCAACGAGCCGATCAGGTTCAGCGGGTCACCGGCGCTCACCACCTGCAGCGTTCCGTCCGGTTCACGTCGTCTCACTTGCCGCAGCAATACTACCGCCTCAGGCAAGGCGAACTGTTCACCGGCCAGCCCGGCAATGAAGCGCCCGCCCCGGACCTCGCCACGCGCTTCCAATCGGTGATAGCAGCGCAGCAGCTCACGCCAGGGCGGCAGTACATCACTCTCGCGCGCCAACAGCCGCCAGCAGATCACGCCATAGCGGCGCAGCAGCGTGCGGGCAATGTGCTCCAGGCGCTGGTCGTGATCCGGGGGCGCATCGCTGCGGCGCAGCAGGGCCCAACGTCCGGCATGCGCCATGCTGCTGGAAAGCGGCGGGTGACCTCGGCGGCTGTTACGTGAGCTGCGCTTGGTTGCGGGCGTGATCAGGCTGCGCAAGCCAGTGAAACTGTCCGCCCCGGCCAGGCCCGAGCCCACCAGCTCCTGCAGTGCAGTTTCCAGTTCACTGGGCAGCAGGTGTGCCTCATGTGCCAGTTCATCGAAGAACAGCGCACCCTGGGTTTTCAGCGCTTCGTGCACACGTTGCGCACGTAGGCCAAGGGCGTCGACAGCAGGTGCGGGCGCCAGGCTGCGCCACGTGTTCAACTGGTCCCGCGGCAGCAACACCAGTGGGGTACTGGTCAACGTGCTGCTCGCCACTGTTGCCGCCAGCCGGCTCCAGGCAAACTGGCCGCTTCGGCAGGCTTCGTCGAGCCAGTGCGGACTGTAGTCTTTGATACGCGCCGGCAGCAGTTCCGCCTCCCAGGCCGCTGCGGCGCTGGGGAACCCTTGTAACTGGCCCAGCACTTCGGCCACCGCCTGCGGACCACGCAGGCGCTCGTCTGGCGCCAGGTGCTGCCAATCGAACAGAAAGCGCATGAAGTCTTGCAGGCTGACCGGTTCGATCTCGCGGCGCAGGCGTTTGACCGTGTAGCGGTGGATGCGCGCCAGCAAGTGGCGTTCGCACCATTGCAGGTCAGTTGCACCTGGGCTGAAATGCCCGCGCAGCACATAGCCTTCGGCTTCCAGGCGGGCCAGAGCCTGCTCGATATCGGTTACCGGTTTGCCCAATGGCGCAGCGATCTGCGCCAGGGTCTGTGGGCCATGGCCGCTCAGGCGGGCGCGCAGCAGTTCGCTCAGAGCGTTGTCGGGCTCGATGGGCTGGTCGAAGCCAGCGAGCCGTTCGAGCGGTGGCTCCCTGTGCGCTGCGGGGTACAGTGCCAGCAGCAGGTTCAGGCGTTCGCGGGCCAACCAGAGCTTGTCATCGGGCAGGCGCAAGGCACGCCCGGCCTTGGCCAGCTGCCTTAGCAGCAAATCCCAGCAGGGGTTGGCATCTACCTCGACCTGACCGATGGCACCCAGGCTCATCAATGCTTCGTGCATTTCGTCGGGATTGGCCGGCTGTGGCCAGGCCTCGGCCGCGACGGCAGCAATGGCATCAGCGTCCAGCGCGCCCAGGTCGTCGCTACTGTGCACGTCGTTCCAGCGCCGGTTGAGTACCGCCTGGGTACGTCGTTCTTCCAGTGGCGCATCGTCCAGAAAGGCATAAGGCCGGGCGTTGAGAATCGCTGATGCCAGCGGCGAGGGGGCGGGCAAATCCCGGCACAGCAAGCGCACTGCACCGCTTTCCATGCGCCGCAGCAGGGCCAGCCAGCCTTCGCTGTCCATCGCCTCGTGCAGGCAGTCGTCGAGGGTTTGCTCGACCAGCGGATGGTCGGGAATCTGCCGCTCGCCGACGATGTTCTCCAGGCAGGCGATCTGGTCGGGGAACACGGCGGCAACCAGGTCCTCACTCTTCATGCGCTGGATTTGTGGCGCCACCTTGCGTCCGCCCACAAAGCGCGGCAGTGCCATGGCCACGCCTGCATTCCAGCGCCAGCGCACGCCAAACAGCGGTGCATCGAGCAGGGCCTGGATGAGAATCGGCTCGGCGCTGCGGCTGTTCAGGTAACGCCACACTTCGTCCAGCTCGAAACTGTGACTGGTCGACAGTGACAGCACGATGGCGTCCTCGCTGGCGGCAGCCTGCAATTCGAAGTTGAAGGTGCGGCAGAACCGCTTGCGCAGGGCCAGGCCCCAGGCGCGGTTGATGCGGCTACCGTAGGGTGAATGAATGATCAGTTGTGTCCCGCCGGACTCATCGAAAAAACGTTCCATCACCAGCGTATCCTGCGAGGGCAGGGCGCCAAGCACTTCACGGGTGCGGGCCAGGTAGTCGAGCAACTGGCCCGCACAAGCTTCCTCCAGTTCGAAGGTCGCCTGCAACCAGGCCAGTACCTCCACCGTGTCGCCGCCTGCCTGCGCCAGTTGCTGGTCGATTCGCGCCTGCAGCCGGGCCACGGCGGCAGACAGCTCGTCACTGCGCCCCGGCGCTTCACCCAGCCAGAACGGAATGGTCGGTGGCAGGCCATGAGCATCCTCTACCCGCACCCGGCCCGGCTCGACGCGCAGAATGCGATAGGAGGCGTTGCCCAGCTGGAAAATATCGCCAGCAATGCTTTCCACGGCAAAGTCTTCATTGACGCTGCCGATGTTCAGCGCCTGCGGTTCCAGCAACACGGCGTAGTCGGCGTTGTCGGGGATGGTGCCGCCGCTGGTCAGCGCGGTCAGCTGGCTGCCACGTCGGCCACGCAGCGTGCCGCTCACTGCGTCACGGTGCAAGTAGGCACTGCGCACACCCTGGCGGCCGTTGTAGCCCTCGGCGAGCATGCGCAGCAGGGCCTGGTAATGGTGCTGGTCAAGCTCGGCGTAAGGTGTGGCCTGGCGCAGGCAATCCAGCAGATCCTGTTCGTGCCAGGCCTGGTTGCTGGCTTCTGCGACGATCTGCTGGGCCAGCACATCCAGCGGTGCCCGGGGGATGTGCAGTGCGTCCAGTTCGCCCTGTCGAACGCAGTCAAGCAAGGCAACGCATTCGATCAGGTCATCGCGTGAGGTGGGGAACAGGCGCCCCTTCGGCACACCATCGACCTGGTGTCCAGCGCGGCCAACCCGTTGCAGGAAGCCGGCAATCGAGCCCGGCGAGGCGATCTGGCAGACCAGGTCGATATCGCCGATATCAATGCCAAGCTCCAGCGATGCGGTCGCGACCAGCACCTGGAGCTGGCCGCTCTTGAGCCGCTGCTCCGCATCCAGGCGCAGCGCTTTGGACAGGCTGCCATGGTGTGCGGCAACCGCCTCCTTGCCCAGCCGGTCGCTGAGGTGGCGGGTGATACGTTCGGCCAGGCGCCGGGTGTTGACGAATACCAGCGTGGTGCGGTGTTCACGGGCAAGGGTGGCCAAGCGGTCATACACCAGGCCCCAGACATCAGTGGCCATCACCGCCCCCAGCGGTACCGGCGGCACTTCGATGGCCAGGTCACGCTTGCGGGCATGGCCGATATCGACAATGGCGCAGGGGCGCCCGCTACCCACCAGAAACTGTGCCACCCGTTCGACCGGACGTTGTGTAGCGGACAGGCCGATCCGCCGCAGCGGCTTTTTGCACAAGGCTTGCAGGCGTTCCAAGGTCAGGGCCAGATGGGCGCCACGCTTGTTACCGGCCAAGGCATGGATTTCGTCGACGATTACCGTGTGCACATGGGCCAGGCCTTCACGGCCAGAAGCCGAGCCCATCAGCACGTAAAGCGATTCGGGGGTTGTCACCAGAATGTGCGGGGCCAGCTTGCGCATGGCGGCGCGTTCCTTCTGCGGTGTATCGCCGGTGCGTACCGCCGTGGTGATGCGCGGGGCGCTCAGGCCTTGCTCTGCAATGGCTTGGCTGATGCCTTCGAGCGGGGCCTGCAGGTTCAGACGAATGTCATTGGACAGGGCCTTCAGAGGTGAAACGTAGATCACCAGGGTCTGTGCGGGCAGTTCGCCCTCGTGCTTCATGCCTTCACGCAGCAGCTCATCAAGCACGGCCAGAAAAGCGCTCAGGGTCTTGCCTGAGCCCGTTGGCGCGGCCAGCAGCATGGATTGCCCGGCGTGGATCAACGGCCAGGCCTGAGCCTGGGCATCGGTGACCGTGGCGAAGTGGCGGCGGAACCAGGTGCTGACGGCAGGGTGGAACAGCTCGAGCACCGGGTGGTGTTTGGCGGGCAGGTTCATGTGTTGTTTATGGAGGGTGTGCAACAGGTTGGCAAGGGGCCGCTCGTCTGCCAGGCCGGTACAGGAATAACCGGCCTTGTCAGGCCAATGACCTCATGGGATCCTCGCGGGTCATTTTATTCAGCGAGCCCACCCCATGCCCAACATCATCCGCATCGCCGCCGCCCTGCTGATCGACCCTCAGGGCCGCACGCTGCTGGTGCGCAAGCGTGGCACCGAGGCTTTCATGCAGCCGGGCGGCAAGATCGATGCCGGTGAAACGCCGGTGCAGGCGCTGGTGCGCGAGTTGCAGGAGGAACTGGGCCTGCGCATCGACCCGGCTCAAGCCATGCACCTGGGCCAGTTCAGTGCCCCCGCCGCCAACGAGCCAGGCTTCGAAGTGCAAGCCGAGCTGTTCCGTGTCGACAGCGCCGCTGCCGTGGTGCCGGCCGCAGAGATCGAGGAGGTGGTCTGGCTGGCTGCAGATCAGGCGCCCGTCATGCAACTGGCCCCCCTGACCCGCGACTTGATCCTGCCGCTGTATCGCCAGGCGCTCAACGCACCGCGCTGACACCGTCGAGGGTGGCGAACGAGGTGTCCTTGGCCGTCAGCAAAAAGTCGCGCATATATGGGGCATCGAGCATGTCGGTGCGTACGGCGGCATAAAGCGTGGCAAACAGGCCTTTTTCGCCCAGGCGTTTGCCCTTCACATAGCCGCGCGAGCTGTACTCGTGCAGCGCCCAATGCGGCATGCCGCATACGCCACGACCGCTGGCCACCAGCTGCATCATCATCACCGTCAGCTCCGAGGTGCGCACGGCAGCTGGCTCTATATCGGCCGGCTCCAGGAAGCGCGTGAAGATATCCAGGCGATCGCGCTCCACCGGGTAGGTGATAAGCGTCTGGTCGAGCAAGTCCTGCGGCACGATGTAAGGCTTGCTGGCCAGCGGGTGCTGGTTGGCCACTGCCAGCATCGCCTCGTAGGTGAACAGCGGCACATAAGTGATGCCTGCCAGGTCCACCGGGTCGGAGGTCACCACCAGGTCAAGGTCGCCGCGGGCCAGGGCCGGCAGCGGGGCGAAGGCAAAGCCGGAGGCCAGGTCCAGTTCCACTTCCGGCCAGGCATCGCGGAACTGGTCGATGGTCGGCATCAGCCACTGGAAGCAGCTGTGGCATTCGATAGCCATGTGCAGGCGCCCGGCAGTGCCGCCGGCCAGGCGTGCGATGTCACGTTCGGCACCGCGTAGCAACGGCAGGGTGGCATCGGCCAGTTGCAGCAGACGCAGCCCGGCGCTGGTGAAGCGGATCGGCTTGGTCTTGCGCACGAAAATCGGGAGGCCCAGGCGCTCCTCCAGCTCCTTGAACTGGTGCGACAATGCCGACTGGGTCAGGTGCAGGCGTTCGGCGGCCTCCACCAGGCTGTCGGCTTCGCGCAGGGCATGAAGGGTTTTCAGGTGACGGATCTCCAGCACAGATGACTCCGGGGTGTGGAATTGAAAAAACAGGGAATGAATTGAGTTTCTCTCATGATGCGGCATCTGTCGACTGGGCGATCGTCGCACCGCCTGGCGGGAGTCATGAAACTGTCACCGAACTGTGGCAGCGCGCCCGAACAGAATTCATCAGACTCGCGCTCTACTGGGGATCTGCATTCTGGTGTTTCTTTCATGCGGGCTTTTTGGTTTTTTCTTTTCTTTCTGTTCAGCGCACCGGCGAGTTTCGCCGAACAGCGCTGTGACGCCCATGTGCCGGTGCAGCGTGCCGAACTCGGTGCCGTCAGCCTGGTGTACCAGAGCGTCGGTGCGCCACGCGACCCGGCCTTGCTGCTGGTCATGGGCTTGGGCGGGCAGCTGATTCATTGGCCAGACGACGTGGTCGAGGCATTGTGCCGCCAAGGTTTTCGGGTGATCCGCTATGACAACCGCGATGTCGGCCTGTCACGCTGGAACCAGGTACCACCGCACGCCAATCTGACGCTCGAACTGTTGCGTTACAAGCTGGGCCTGCCCGTGTCGGCGCCCTACACGCTGACTGATATGGCCGATGACGGCTTGCACCTGATGGACGCGTTGGGCGTGCGCCAGTTTCATGTATTGGGGGTGAGCATGGGCGGCATGATTGCCCAGCACCTGGCGGCGATGGCGCCCGAGCGTGTGCGCAGCCTGACGCTGGTCATGTCCAGTTCAGGGGCGGCGGGGCTGCCGGCGCCGGACCCGGCGCTGGTGCAGTTGCTGGCCCGGCGCAGCGCACCGAACCGTGAAGTGGCAATCGAGCAGCAGGCCGACCTGCTGGCGGCCTTGGGCAGCCCTGAGGTACGGGACGACCGCGAGGTGTTGCTGCACCAGGCGGCGCAGGCCTACGACCGAGCGTTCAACCCTGACGGGGCCAAGCGCCAGATCATGGCGATACTGGCCGAGCCGAGCCGCGTCGAGTTGCTCAACCAGTTGCGAGTGCCGACCTTGGTGGTACACGGCACGGCTGATCCGTTATTGCCGGTGATGCATGGCGTGCACCTGGCGGCGCATATCCGGGGCAGCCAGTTGCGCTTGATCCCGGGGCTGGCGCACCGTTTCCAGGAGCCGTTCAAGGCGCCGTTACTGGGGGCGGTGTTGCCTTATTTGCAGGCTCACAGGCAAGAGGTCACGCACATCGCAGGGCTCTGAATCCGCGCTGGCTTCTTCGCGGGCTTGCCCGCTCCCACAGGTGCTGCACCGATCTCAGACATTGTGGAGACCCTGGGAGCGGGCGAGCCCGCGAAGCAGCCAGTGCCGATTTCGCTCAGTGCATCCGCACCCACAAAGTCACCAGCACGGTCGCGGCGATCAGCCAGGCCACCGTGGCCAGCGCCATCGAAGCCTCGAGGCGCAAGCGGTCGACCAGTACATACAGGGTTGCCAGGTACACGAAATACGGAATGATCGACCACATGCCAAACAGGATGGTGGTCTTCAGGTCGGCAATGCTGCGCCCCTTGCCGACGATGTAGTGGGCAATCAGGGCGAAGGTGGGGAACAGCGGCACCAGCCCTGCGATGTAGTAGTTGCGCGTTTTCGACAGCACCGCCAGCAACAGCACCACGCCTGCGCCCAGGGCCGCTTTGAATACCAGGTCCACGTTGTTTTCCAGTTTGGGTTCAGTCAGGCGAGGCCGTATTTTTTCACTTTGTCGAACAGCGTGGTCTTGGCCATGCCCAGCTCCTGGCTGGCCTGGCTCAGGTTGCCACCCGTGCGTTGCAGGGCATCAGTGAGCAGGTTGCGTTCGAATGCTTCCACCGCCTCGGCAAAAAGCAGGCCTTGGTTGGCACCACCGCTGGGGCCTTTCTTGAACGCTGGCAGGCCGAGGGCATAGCGTTCGGCCACGTTGCGCAACTCGCGCACGTTGCCTGGCCAGTCGTGGGCCATCAGGCGCGACAGGGTCTGGCTGTCCAGTGTCGGTGTTTCCCGATCAAAGCGCAGGGCCGACTGCTGCAGGAAATGTTCGAACAACTGCAGGATGTCTTCACGGCGCTCACGCAGCGGCGGCAGCTCCAGGGTGACCACGTTCAGCCGGTAATACAGGTCGCTGCGGAACTGGCCGCTCTGGCCCAAGGCATCAAGGTCCGCCTTTGTCGCGGCGATCACCCGGCAATCCACCGGGATGCTCTGGTTCGAGCCCAATCGCTCCAGGGTGCGCTCCTGCAGCACGCGCAGCAGCTTGATCTGCAGGTTGATCGGCATGCTCTCTACTTCATCGAGGAACAGCGTGCCGCCATTGGCGTGCTCGATCTTGCCGATGCGGCGTTTGCCGGCACCGGTGAAGGCGTTGGCCTCGTGGCCGAATATCTCGCTTTCAAACAGGTTTTCCGGCAGGCCTCCACAGTTCAGCGCCACGAACGGGTGGCTCTGGCGGCGGCTGAAGTCGTGCAGGCAGCGTGCGACCAGCTCTTTGCCGGTGCCGGTCTCGCCTTCGATCAGCACGTTGGCTGAGGTGTCGGCGACGTTGGCGATCAGTTCGCGCAAGTGCTCCATGGCCGGTGAGCGGCCAATGATGCGTCCCTCCAGGCTGCTCTGTTCGGCCAGCTGGCGGCGCAGGGCCACCACTTCGCGTGACAGCCCGCGCTGTTCCAGCGCGCGGCGTACCACGTCGACCAGGCGCTCGGGGGAGAACGGTTTTTCCATGAAGTCGTAGGCGCCGTTACGCATGGCGCCAACGGCCATGTCGATATCGCCATGGCCAGTGATCAGCACCACCGGCAGGCTGCGGTCACGGGCCTTGAGGCGATTGAGCAGCTCCAGGCCATCAATACCCGGCAAGCGGATATCGCTGACGACAATGCCGGCGAAATCGTCGCCGATGCGTTCCAACGCCTGTTCGGCGCTGCCTACGCCCTCGCAGGCGATATCCTCCAGGGCCAGCGCCTGCTGGCAGCCGAGCAGCACATGCGGGTCGTCTTCGACGATCAGGACGGTAAGAGGCGCTTGGTTCATGGATGCTCTGCCGATTCGCTAGGGGGTGAAACCAGAGGCAGGGCCAGGACAAAGGCCGTGCCGCCGGTGACGGGATGCTCGACGTTTAGGCTTCCCTTGGCGGCGGCGGCAAGGCTCGCCGACAGGGTCAGGCCCAGGCCCAGGCCATGCTCGCCCGGTTTGGTGGTAAAGAAAGGTTCGAACAGGTGCTTGCGCGCTTCGGGGTCGATACCGTGGCCGTTGTCGCGCACCTGCAAACGGTACTTGTCACCCTGCAACTCGCCTTCCAGCCATAGCTCAGGCTGCGGTTGCGCGGCCATGGCGTCAAGGGCATTCCCGATCAGGTTGACCAGAATCTGCTCCAGGCGGGTCTGGTCGATAGCCAGTTGCTGGTCCTCGAACTGGTGGTGCAATTGCAAATGACAGGCACTGATGCGGTTGGCCAGCACCTGCAGGGTGGCCTCTACTGCCTTGGCCAGTGAAGCCTGGCCGCTGTCATCGCCGCGCCGGGCGAACGAGCGCAGGCTGGCGGTGATGCGGCCCATGCGGTCGATCAGGTCATTCATGGTGCGCAGGTTGGTGCTGGCGGTTTCCAGCGCCCCGCGCTCGAGGAAGCGCACTGTATTGCCAGAAAGGGTGCGCAGCGCAGCCAGTGGCTGGTTCAGCTCGTGGGCAATGCTGGTGGACATCTGCCCGATGGCGGCCAGCTTACCTGCCTGCACCAGCTCATCCTGGGCGTGGCGCAAGGTCTGCTCGGCATGCCGGCGCTCGCGAATCTGGCCCTTGAGGCGTTCGTTGCTGGCGCGCAGGTCGGCGGTGCGTTCGGCAATCCGCCGCTCCAGCTGGCTGTTGGCCTCTTCAAGGGCTTCGCGCGCCGCCAGGCGTGTGGCGATCACTTTGCGCCGCTCGTTCCAGGCAATGCCGAGGATCGCCAGCAAGGCAAAGGCCACGCCCACCAGAATGCCCTGCACCATGGATTCGCGACGCAGGTCCTGCAGTGGGGTCAGCAGGGTGAAATGCCAGGGCGTGTCGACCAGGCGTCTGGTTTGCGCCAGGTAGGCCACTTCGTGCGGTTTGCCATGAGCGGTTTCGGTGTTGGCCGGGAAGGTCAGTTTTTCCACACCATCGGCCAGGGTTTCCCGGGCCAGGGGCTGCAATTCGTTCAGCGGCCACCAGTAGTACTGCAGGCTTCGCGCCAGGCGCTCCTTGATTTGCGGGGTCAGCGGGCGCACCGACTTGAGGCGCCGGGCCGGGTCGCTGGAGAGAATGATGATGCCATTCTCGTCACTGACGAACGCCTCCAGGCGGGCACGCTGCCAGCGCTCCTCGAGGGTGTCCAGGCGTACCTTGATCACCGCAACGCCTATGATCTTGCCGTGCTCCTCAAGCCCATGGGCCAGGTAATAGCCGGCCTCGCCCGTGGTACTGCCGATGCCGTAGAACCGCCCTGGCTCGCCGCGCACGGCAGTCTGGAAGTAGGCGCGGAACGACAGGTCTTCACCAAGGAACGAGTCGGCATCGCGCCAGTTGCTGGTGGCCTGTACCCGGCCATTGGTGTCGAGGACGAAGATGGCCCGACTGCGACTGCGACGGTTCAGGCCTTCAAGGTATTCGTTGACCGTCTGGCGTGAGGCACCGTCCGGGTCGTTGAGCAGGTGCGAGACGCTGTCTTCCAGCTCCAGCAGGCTCGGCAAGTAGGTGTACTTGCTGATTTCGCTTTCGACCGTGCGTGCGTGCAGCTCCAGCTGGCGTTCGCCGTTTTCGCTGAGGGTGCGGATACCATTGCTCTCGCTGATCAGGTAGCCAGCCATTCCCAGGCCGACCATCAGCAGGATGATCAGTGGTGGTAACAGCAATTGACGGATCAGGCGGGAATTCACGGCAGGCTTGGCAGGGCGAAGTAGCGAGGGATCGCATTTCATCACAGTGGCCTTGTTACGACCAGCTTCCGCTGCCTGGTGGGTCCCTGGCAGCGGAAGCTGTGG
This sequence comes from Pseudomonas sp. GD03862, assembly GCF_029840855.1. Lineage (NCBI taxonomy): Bacteria > Pseudomonadati > Pseudomonadota > Gammaproteobacteria > Pseudomonadales > Pseudomonadaceae > Pseudomonas > Pseudomonas sp. GD03862. Next base: position 32,194 of record NZ_JAOCDI010000013.1, on the reverse strand, counting down.
CCGGGTCAGTGCTGCAGGATCTTGCTGAGGAAGTGCTGGGTGCGCTGGTCGCGGGCGCTCTGGTCACCGAAGAACTCTTCCTTGGTGCAGTCTTCGATGATGCTGCCCTTGTCCATGAAGATGACCCGGTTGGCGACTTTGCGGGCAAAGCCCATCTCGTGGGTTACGCACATCATGGTCATGCCTTCGTGGGCCAGTTGCACCATCACGTCCAGTACCTCGCTGACCATTTCCGGGTCCAGTGCGGAGGTAGGTTCGTCGAACAGCATGACGATCGGGTCCATCGCCAGGGCGCGGGCGATTGCCACGCGCTGCTGCTGGCCACCGGAGAGCTGGCCGGGGTGTTTCTTGGCATGGGCACTGAGGCCTACACGGTCGAGCAGCGCCAGGCCCTTCTTGGTGGCTTCCGCCTCGCTGCGGCCCAGTACCTTGCGCTGGGCAATGGTCAGGTTCTCGGTGATGGTCAGGTGCGGGAACAGCTCGAAGTGCTGGAACACCATGCCCACGCGCGAGCGCAGCTTGGGCAGGTTGGTCTTCGGGTCGGCAATCGAAGTGCCATCGACCACGATGTCGCCCTTCTGGAACGGCTCCAGCGCGTTGACGCACTTGATCAGGGTGGACTTGCCCGAGCCCGACGGGCCACAGACCACCACCACCTCACCTTTCTTGACCTCGGTGCTGCAGTCGGTCAGTACCTGGAAGTCGCCGTACCACTTGTTGACGTTCTTGATGGAAATCATACGGTGATCCTTTTTTGCAGGCGCTTGACCAGCCACGAAGCGGAGAAGCTGATGAGGAAGTAGACGACGCCGGCGAAGATCAGGAACTCATGGGAGCGCCCGATGATGTCGCCGTTGGAGCGTGCCGAGTTGAGGAAGTCGACCAGGCCCACGGTGTATACCAGCGAGGTGTCCTGGAACAGGATGATGCTCTGCTGCAGCAGCAGCGGGGTCATCTTGCGGAAGGCCTGGGGCAGGATGATCAGGCGCATGGTCTGCGCGTAGTTCATGCCCAGCGCTTGTGCGGCGCCCATCTGGCCCTTGGAGATCGACTGCACACCGGCGCGGACGATTTCGCAGAAATACGCGGCCTCGAACATCATGAAGGCGACCACGCAGGAGGTGAAGGCACCCACCGGGGTATCTTCGCCGGTGATCCAGCGCAGCACGAACGGTACCGCCAGGTAGAACCAGGTGATCACCAGCAGCAGCGGGATCGAGCGGAAGTAGTTGACGTAGGCGCCGGCCAGGTTCGACAGCAGTTTGCTCGACGACAGGCGCATCAGTGCCAGGATGGTGCCCAGCACGATACCGCCGATGACTCCCATGACCATCAGTTTGAGGGTCATGACCATGCCCTCCCAGAGGGCAGGCAGGGCGGGGATGATTTCGCTGAAATCCATTTCCATTTACTTGCCCCCCACGGAAATCAGGCCAGGCACGGCGACTTTCTTCTCGACCATGCGCATGAGCAGCATCAGGCCCATGTTCAGGGTGAAGTAGATCAGCGTGGCCAAAGTGAACGCCTCGAACAGGTTGGCGGAAAACTCTGCGGTCTGTTTGGTCTGCGCCAGCAGCTCCATCAGGCCGATCAGCGACGCCACCGAGGAGTTCTTGAATACGTTGAGGAACTCGGAGGTGAGCGGCGGAATGATGATCCGGTAGGCTTGCGGCAGCAGCACATTGTTGTAGATCTGCGGGAGGCTGAAGCCCATGGCGCGGGCGGCAGCTTCCTGGCCTTTGGGCAGCGCCTGGATACCGGTACGCACTTGCTCACAGACGCGCGCGGCGGTGAACAGGCCCAGGCAGATGACCACGCTGATCAGCGCCGAAGTGGTCGGGTTGAGGTCCTGCTTGAACCATTCCTGCAAGCCTTCTGGCAGCAGGTCCGGTACCAGGAAGTACCAGATGAACAGTTGCACCAGCAGTGGCACGTTGCGGAACAGTTCCACGTAGGCGGTGGCGATACCCGATACCAGGCGGTTCGGTACAGTACGCATGACACCGAGGAGCGACCCCAGCAGCAGCGCGATGATCCAGGCGGTGATGGCGATGGCGATGGTCCAGCCCAGGCCGGTGATGTACCAGTCCAGATAGGTTTCGCTGCCCACGCCGGTGGACTTGAAGAACACGCCCCAGTCCCAGTTGTAATTCATCGGGATTTCCCCTCAGACGGTTGTTTCACGGGCACCTTCGAGCATCCGGGGGCGCAAGGCGCCCTCGGATGAAAGGTTAGACACTAATGAGTGGCCTGCAGAATTGATTCGTGCTCGTGAGCACCAGGCCACTATTTACTGAGGATCAGGACTTCTTCTCGTCCGCAGCCTTGTCGGTCGGCTCGGCGATCAGTTTTTTCAGCTCGTCGCTCATCTGGAAGTTGAGGTTCAGACCTTTAGGCGGGATAGGCTGCATGAACCACTTGTCATAGCTCTTGTTGACTTCGCCCGACTTGAAGTAGGCAACGATGGCGTCGTCGACCGCTTTCTTGAACGCAGCGTCATCCTTGCGCACCATGCAGCCGTAGATTTCGTACGACTGAGGGGTACCGGTGATGACCCAGTCCGCTGGCTTGCGCGCCTTGGCCATTTCACCGGCGAGCAGGGCGTCGTCCATCATGAAGGCCACGGCGCGGCCGCTTTCGAGCATGTTGAAGGCTTCACCGTGGTCCTTGGCGGAAATCACGTTCATCTTCATCTGCTTGTCGGCGTTCATCGCCTTGAGGATGCGCTCGGAGGTGGTACCGGCGGTGGTCACCACGTTCTTGCCGGCCAGGTCCGGGAAGTCTTTGTATGCCGGCTGACCATCCTTGACCTTGGTCAACAGGCGGGTACCGACTTCGAAGATGCCGACCGAGAAGCCAACCTGTTGCTGGCGCTCGACGTTGTTGGTGGTGGAGCCGCACTCCAGGTCGACGGTGCCGTTCTGCACCAGCGGAATACGGGTTTGCGAGGTGACCAGGTTGTAGCGGACCTTGATGTCCGTGCCCAGTTGCTTTTTCAGCGCGTCGACGACGGCCAGCTGGATGTCATGCGAGTAACCGACGGGCTCGGGTTTGCCGGCCAGGTAGGAAAATGGAATGGAGGAGTCGCGGTGCCCCAGCGTGATGGTGCCCGATTCCTTGATCTTCTTCAGGGTGCCGGTGAGCTCCTCGGCCATGGCCGGCGAAGCGATGACTGCAGCCGCGATGGCTGCGCCCAGCAATTGACGAACGATACGCATCAAATTTTCCTCGACGTGTTTGTTTTTTTTATGGAGCCGTTGGCGGACTCTTCGTTCAACGAATACAGCAAGAAGCGGGTGCATTCGGCTACCAAGTGTAGAGCATGACTCGTGCCAAGCCCTGCTGTCGACCTTAAACCACTGGTATTGCTCGTGCTTGACAGTCTCGATCTCTCTTCGGGGTTCGCCAGGCCGAATAAACAGCGATTGCTCGTTCGGTTATCCGAACGCATGGGCAGCCACCTATCCCGGTATCGCTTGCGGTAACTATGCAGTGCGCGGCAAGGGCTCAGACGTAGTGAGCTTTGCTCTTTGCCTGGAGAGTTCCACAGATGTCACTGCACCGGCTCCCGAACGATTCCATCGATAGCCTGATCGCCCAGAATTTGCCTGGATGGCTAGTCGACCACGCCCAACCGGAAAGGCTCGATGCGTTACGTAATGCCCTGAGTCGTCAGGCGCACTGCAATGCGCGGCTTGGCCCGATCCTCCAGGCCATCCCTTCTTTGCAGGCCTACGCAGCAGCGTTGCTCAAAACGAAACTGCGCAAGAGCGGCTTCAGCAACCCGGACGTGACGGGCTGGAGGGTACGGGTCTCGCAGCGGCTGTTGCTGCCCAGCGCTTCGCCTGTGCTGCTGCGGCCCACCTATGTTCGCCGCTCCAGGCGGTCATTGCTGGAGGCGGCGCTGCATAACTATCATCGTAGGGAGACACGCCCCGGGCTCACGCTCAAAGGTGAACTGGTCGATGGCAACGGTAACCGCCTGCCGATGAGCTTCCACGCGTTTGCCTCCGCATGTCGCGAGGTCGACGCAGGGGGCAAGTACCAGGCGTTGCTCACCCACCATCTACAGCCTGAAGATGGCCCGGAGGATGAGCCGGGCCAGGCCGTTTCCCGCTTGCACGGGCTGTTCGAGGCGAGTTTCAAGGCCCATTTCGAGGTGGCGATGCGGGTCGCTGCGTTGAAACAGGACATTGACGAGCGCACGTATTTTTTTCTGTTGCCACTTATTGCCGAAAAGCCGGTGGTGCCTGCGCTGGTGGGCACTGTGGTGCCCCGGCAGTTGTACCTGCTGGGCCGCCCGGTTCAGGGCGTGCTGACGCTGGAAGTGCGTTCCTCCGCTGATGGCGCAGTGGAGTCGGTGGTGATCTGGATACCCGATGACCCTCATCAGCCCGTCTCCCGTCATGCCAGCTGGGATGCACTCGACAACTACCTTGGAAAGCGCTTCCGTGCGCCGGCCTATCGGCGCTTTTTCGCACGCTTCATTACCGAGCGTGAGCGCATCAATTTCTATCGCGTATTGAATGAGCGGGTCGCACAGGCATCGACAGCCGGGGTGGAACTCGACGCCCGTTCTGCACCGATCACTGACGCACCGTTCGTACACCTGCGTCGGCAATGCCTCGCCAAGATCAGGGATGACGCCAGGGTGCTCGCCGTGCCCACCGGTGTCGAAGATGACGAAGACCGTGAAGCGCGCATGCAGGGCTACAAAGAGCTGGGTTTGAATGTGCTGAACGTGGCGGGGGCGTTCGTGCCTGTGCTTGGCGAAGTGCTGCTGGTGGCAAACGCGGTTCAGATTGCTGACGAAGTTTATGAAGGGTATGAAGATTGGCGCATGGGGGACCGCGAAGGGGCGTTGAACCACCTGTTCAACGTTGCTGAAAACGTCGTGGTCGGCGGGATGATCGCAGCCGGCAGCCAAGTGGCCGTGCGTGCCCTTGAGCGTCTGGCCTTCGTGGATGACCTGGCACCGGTGTGCACCTCCGCCGGCAAGGTCAAGCTCATGGCCACGGATCTATCCGGTTACGATGCCCAACCATTGCGTGGTGCTGGCGCACAGGAATGGTTATGGCACCTCGATGAGGGCCGTTATCGGGTGATGGAGGATCCGCAGGATGGTCGCTCCAGGATCCTGCACCCTGGTCGTCCCAGTGCCTATCGCCCTGTGATCGAGCAGAATGGCGCCGGTGGCTGGCGCCATGAACTCGAAGCTCCACAGTACTGGGAAGGGCGGGCCAATCTGGTACGCCGTTTGAGTACGCCCCTGGCAGAGCTACCGGAACCGACATGTGACTACCTGCTCCAGGTGACAGGGCTGAGTGAAGCGCAGATTCGCCGTTTGCACGTCGAGCACATGGGCGCACCTGCACGGTTGCTCGATGCCCTGGAGCTTTATCAGGCACATGAATTACACCCGGACTTCAGCGCGCCGCGACTGGCGCAGTACGTTGCTGCACGGCAAGTGCAGCCCAATGGTATCGAGCGGATATTGCAGCGCGCTTTCCCGGGCCTGTCGGCTCGCTGTACTCGTGAGCTGCTTCAGCAATGCAGCGGTGCGCAGCTCGATACACTCAGCACCGCGCAGCGGATCCCTTTGGCAGTGGCCGAGCGCGCACGATGGTCACTGCGCGAAAGCCGTCTGGACAGAGCCTGTGCCGGTTTGCGCCTGCCGCGTTGCGTCAATCCGGACACCGAACGCCTGGCTTTGGGCTTGCTCGAGCGTCAGCTGAAATGGCCGGACACCCTGCGCATCGAACTGCGCGAAGGTAGCCCGAGTGGCCGGTATCTGGCCGGTATCGGCGCCGAGTCTGCGCAGGATGTACGGTGTATCGTGCGCCGCGGCGACGGCTACCGCTACGCCGGTCAAGGCACATCCGGCCCCTACCTGGCGGCACTGTTGGCGGCGCTGGACGAGACGCAGACAGCCGATCTCGGCGATGCCGCTGTCAGTCCTGGCGCCCTGGGCTCGTTGCTGGTCGAGGCCGCTGCCGGTGATCGCACCCAAGCGGCTGAGCTCTGTGGCATGCCGCGTCTGGGCGTTGGCCTGCGACCCCCGACCCGTTTCGGGGATGGGCGTATCGGGTATGCCTTGAGTGGGCGAGGCGAGAGCAGTCGGCGTGCAATAGGGCGTGGTATTCACCAAGTGTTTCCGACGATGACAGACGGGGAGCTACAAGCCTATCTGCTTGACCTCATGGAGCGGCGAGTAGGGTTGTGGGAGCACTACAGCCAGCTGACGGGGCAGTTGGCGCGCCTGCGTCAGAGCCTGCGCCAGTGGCGCAGGGATGCCAGTAACCCACTGGACGCCCTACGCCGCCGTCGGGTCGCTACTGCCGTACGGCGAAGCTGGCGGCGCAAGATAACCGACGAGGCCGGGGACTACGCGCTGATCATCAGCGGAGAGCGTATCGGGAGTCTGCCCGAATTACCGGAGGGGGTGAGCTTTGATCATGTGCGACGGCTGATCCTCAGTGACCTGGGCCTTGGTGAAATCAATGGGGACTTTCTTCGCCGTTTTCCCAACCTGATTGAACTCGACCTGTCCGGCAATCGCCTGACTGCGATCCCTCACGGCATTGAACATATGCCCCGCCTGCGGCAGCTAAACCTGCGCCGCAACAGCGTGATAATGGATGAGGCCGGTGAATTGCGTCTTGCCGGGATGAGCGCGCTGCGGTACCTGGACCTCAGCCACAACCCGCTGGGAAGGGCGCCGGTACTGACGCGCCTGGGCAATTTGCGTGAAGTCAACTTGCGCTCTGCTGGCCTTGAGGCGTTGCCTGAGCGGATTTCATTTCGTGCCCACATAGACTTGCGAAACAACAACATTCGCACGCTGCGCCGAGAGTTGCAGCAGCTGCGCCTGCAGGTGCACCAGTTGTCCTTGCACGATAATCCACTTGGCGAAGCTGACGCATTGCTGCTCGATGAGGCTCGAGGTGTAACCCCGGGGCAGTGGGGGTCAGCGTCCGCACGCCATCGCGCCATTGACAGTGACCTTTTCAATACCTGGGCCAACAGTACAGCTGACGCTGAACGTGATCGCCAGCAGGCCATATGGACAGCCCTGCTTGAGGAACCGCAATCCGATGGAATGTTCCGCTTTCTGGCAGACTTCGTTCACGGCGAGGACTTTGAGCAGCACCCTGGGCATTATCGCAGCCGAATCTGGCGAATTCTGGAAACGTGTGAGCAGCACGAGCAGTTGCGTCACCAGTTGTTTCTCGAGGCGTCTGGTCCACGCAGTTGTGAAGACCGCCTGCTGCTGTTGCTGGAGCAGATGGAGCTTGGGGTTCTGGTGTTGCGCGCCGTCGAAGACGCGCATGGCAGTCGGATGGAAGCTCGCTTGCTAAGCCTGGCGCGTGGTTTGTTTCGCCTGGACGAGGTCGACCGTCACGCGACGTTGCACGTGCAACGCATGCATGCCGAGCACGCCCCTCATGTCGATGAAATCGAGACACGGCTTTTTTACCGACAGCGGCTTGCGCGTCCGTTGGGCTTGCCGATCGAGCTCGACGAAATGCACTACCCAGGTTTTGCCAACGTAACCACCAGCGATGTGTTGCGGGTCCAGGACGCGGTTTTGCAAACTGAGACGACGGATGCCCTGATAGCCTCTTTGGCACAGCGGCCTTTCTGGGAGCAATACGCGCGCGAGTTTCATGCGCAGCGATTTGAAGACCTGGTACAGCCACTGCACCAGCGTATGGAGGCCCTGCAGGCTCAGGTAGATGAGCAAGTGATCAGCGAAAACGAGTTTCTGCAACGCTGTGAAGCACTGAAGGCTGATTTTGACCGCAGTGAGCGGGCATTGCTGGCGCGGTTGGCGCGGGAAGCCTATGAGCGCTGGGCGAATACGCCCCCTTGACGAATCAAGAGGGCTTCACCGTCGGTATCAGGCTGCGCGGCTATTCGCGCGCACCTTGCGGGCTTGCTGCAGATACGCCTCCAGGGCCATCTGCTCCTGTGCGGTCAGCGACAGGCCCAGCTTGGTGCGACGCCAGATAATGTCAGCGGTTTGCTCAGCCCATTCCTCCTCCAGCAGGTAGTCCACCTCACGGGTGAACAGCCCGGCCCCGATAGCCTGCCCGAGGTCTTCGGGGCCGTGAACGCCATCGAGCAGTCGCCACACACGGCTGCCATAGGTGAGCACCCAGCGTTTGGCCAGGTCGACAGGCAACCAGCCGCAACGTGCCAGTACGGCATCGATCAGCGCCTGTACCGTTGTCATGCCCTCTGCGCCCGGCAGTGGCGCACTGGCGGTCCAGGGACCGCGCATCTGGGTGAAGAAGGGCTTGAGTTCAGCCATGGCCGATTCGGCCAGCTTGCGGTAAGTGGTGAGCTTGCCGCCGAACACCGACAGCAGCGGTGCCTGGCCAGCCTCTGCCGAAAGGGCGAGTGTGTAGTCCCGCGTCACCGCCGAAGGGTTGTCCGACTCGTCGTTGCACAGCGGCCGAACGCCGGAGTAGGTATGCAGGATGTCGGCTTGGCTCAGTTGGTGGTTGAAGTGCTCGTTGACGACCTTCAACAGGTAATGTGTTTCCTGCTCGGTAATGGCGGCCGCGGCCGGGTCGCCGCTGTATTCCCGGTCAGTGGTGCCGATCAGGGTAAAGCGGTCCAGGTACGGGATGCAGAAGACGATGCGCTGGTCTTCATTCTGCAGAATGTAGGCATGTTCGCCTTCATACAGGCGCGGCACGATAATGTGGCTGCCCTGGATCAGGCGGATGCCGTAAGGCGCATCGAGCTTGAGGTCGTCCTTGATGAAGCTGGCCACCCACGGGCCGGCGGCGTTGACCAGCGCGCGGGCATGGATCGTCTGGAGGCTGCCATCGGCGTGCTGTAGCTCTACCTGCCACAAGCCCTCTACACGTTCGGCGCGCAAGCAGCGGGTGCGGGTGCGGATATGGGCGCCAAGCTCACGGGCCGCCATGGCGTTGAGTACTACCAGGCGGGCGTCATCGACAGCGCAGTCGGCGTATTCGAAGCCGCGGGTGATTGCCGGCTTCAGCGGGTAGCCCGGGCCAAAGCGCAGGCTGCGCGAGGCGCCCAGGCGCTTGCGCTTGCCCAGGTGGTCGTAGAGGAACAGGCCGGCGCGGATCATCCATGCAGGGCGCAGGTGCGGGCGGTGCGGAAGCACGAAGCGCATAGGTTTGACGATGTGCGGCGCCTTGGCCAGCAGCACTTCGCGTTCAGCCAGGGCCTCGCGTACAAGACGAAATTCGTAGTGCTCCAGGTAGCGCAGGCCACCGTGAATCAGTTTGCTGCTGGCTGACGACGTGTGTTGGGCCAGGTCGTCTTTTTCGCAAAGGAAGACCTTCAAGCCGCGACCAGCGGCGTCGGCAGCGATGCCCACGCCATTGATGCCACCGCCGATTACGGCAAGGTCATAGCAGTTGGCTGTTGGGGGCTGGGACGAAACTGGCTGGGACACGGGCAAGGCCTCCTGGGGCTGTTCACATCGAATATGAACATTGATGTTCGTTTGCGAAAATATTAGCGCAACAGAAAGCCGGTCGCCAGTCAGTCTCTATAGAAAAAACTGATCAAATGACAATGAAGTGAACATTTACGAAAATTCAGGGGGTACGGCTTGGGTGAGGGGCGCTTGCTCACGCAGACACCAAAAATCTGGCGGCATGCACCCACCAGCCCTCACACCACCTCAAGCCTGATCTTGTTCTGATTCAACAATTGGGTAAGGGCCGGGGTTGGTGTCCGGTCGGTCACCAGGCAGTCGACCAGGTCGATCGAGCCCAGGCGCACCATGGCATTGCGCCCGAACTTGCTGGAGTCGGCGGCGAGGATCACTTGCCGGGCATTGGCAATGATGGCTTGCGATACCCGCACTTCCTGATAGTCGAAATCGAGCAGGCTGCCGTCCTCGTCGATACCGCTGATGCCCACCAGGGCGAAGTCGACCTTGAACTGGTTGATGAAATCGACACTGGCCTGGCCGACTACACCACCATCTCGGCGCACCGTGCCACCCGCTACCAGCACTTCGAAATCGTCCTTGGCGGCCAGGATCGCCGCCACGTGCAAGTTATTGGTGATGACTTTCAGGTGGCTGTGGTTGAGCAGCGCCCGTGCGATCGATTCGGTGGTGGTGCCGATGTTGATGAACAGCGACGCATGGTCGGGAATCTGCCGGGCTACGGCGTCGGCAATGCGCTGCTTTTCGTCACGCATCTGGTCGGCACGCATGGCGTAGGCGGTGTTCTCGATGCTCGAGTCGTAAGCCGCGCCGCCGTGGTAACGGCGCAGCAGGTTGAGCTCGGCAAGCTGGTTGATGTCGCGTCGGATGGTCTGGGGAGTGACAACGAACAGCTGCGCCATTTCCTCGATACTGACATAGCCGCGTTCGCGTACCAGTTCGAGGATTTGTTGTTGGCGGGGGGGCAGATTCATGGGCGGTCCTTTGGGGCTGCCGGACAAATTCTGCAATGATGCCGTAGGAAGGGGATGACGGCCAGTAGACGATTGGGGCCGCATGGCGGCCCCAACAGCGATCATGCCTCGTGATCTTCCCAGTCACGGGTACGCTCGACCGCCTTCTTCCAGCCGGCATACAGCTTTTCTTTCTGCGTTTCGTCCAGTTGCGGGCTGAACTCACGCTCGATGATCGCCTTGTCGCGCAGCTCGTCCAGGCCACTCCAGAAGCCACAGGCCAGGCCTGCCAGATAGGCGGCGCCCAGCGCCGTGGTTTCGCGCATCTGCGGCCGCTCCACGCAGGTGCCGAGGATGTCGGCCTGGAACTGCATGAGGAAGTTGTTGGCCACGGCACCGCCGTCCACGCGCAGCTCGGACAAGCGCTGGCCACAGTCCTGCTGCATGGCGTCGAGGACATCGCGGGTCTGGTAGGCGATGGACTCCAGTGCGGCGCGGATGATGTGGTCCACCTTCACGCCACGTGTCAGGCCGAACAACGCACCGCGGGCATACGGGTCCCAGTACGGGGCACCCAGGCCGGTAAAGGCTGGCACCAGGTACACGCCATTGCTGTCCTTGACCTTGCTGGCGAAATACTCGGTATCCAGGGCGTCGTTGACGATCTTCAGTTCGTCACGCAGCCATTGCACGGTAGAGCCACCATTGAATACCGCGCCTTCCAGTGCATAGGCCACCTCACCACGCGGGCCGCAGGCAATGGTCGTGAGCAGGCCGTGGGACGACTTCACTGCCTGGTCGCCCGTGTTCATCAACAGGAAGCAGCCAGTGCCGTAGGTATTCTTGGCTTGGCCCGGCTCCACGCACATCTGGCCGAACAGTGCCGATTGCTGGTCGCCGGCGATACCGGCGATGGCTATGCCGCTCTTGGTGTGGCCGTACACTTCCGAGGATGGGCGCACCTCAGGCAGCATCTGCCGCGGAATGCCCAGGATTTCCAGCAGCTTGTCGTCCCACTGCAGGCTGTGGATGTTGAACATCAGCGTGCGCGAGGCGTTGGTGTAGTCGGTGACGTGAACCTTGCCACCCGTAAACTTCCAGATCAGCCAGGTGTCGATGGTGCCGAACAGCAGTTCGCCACGCTCGGCGCGTTCACGGGCGCCGTCGACATTGTCGAGGATCCATTTCAGCTTGGTGCCGGAGAAATACGGGTCGGTGACCAGGCCGGTGGTTTCACGAATGTAGTCTTCATGGCCGTCACGCTTGAGCTGAGCACAGATCTCGGTGCTGCGGCGGCACTGCCAGACAATGGCGTTGTACACCGGGCGCCCGGTTTCCTTGTCCCATACCACCGTGGTTTCGCGCTGGTTGGTAATGCCCAGCGCGGCGACCTGGGCGTGGCTGATACCCGCCTGGGCCAGGGCCTCGACCATGGTCGCGCTTTGTGTGGCGAAAATCTCCATCGGGTCATGCTCGACCCAGCCCGCCTGCGGGTAATGCTGTGCGAACTCGCGCTGGGAGGTACCTACAACATTGGCGTCACGGTCGAAAATGATCGCCCGCGAACTGGTGGTACCCTGGTCCAGGGCGATGATGTAGTTCTTATCCTGGGTGTCTGTCATGGTCGTAGGCCTTGCAAGAATAGGGGGTCAGGGCTGTGCGTGATGGTGGCATCAATTGGCTTGAGTATCGCCCTGGCGAATGTCATTTGTCTCAGGGGTCGCGGCGGGCGCCGTTGGCAGGTTGCGTGCAATCAGGCCGCGATAGCTCGCTGCACCCAAGCAGGCGCCAAGGATCGGTGCAAATACCGGAACCAGGAAATAGGGAATATCCCGCCCGCCAGTGAAGGCGATTTCGCCCCAACCGGCCAGGAAGGTCATGAGTTTTGGCCCGAAATCGCGGGCCGGGTTCATCGCAAAACCCGTCAATGGGCCCATGGCGCTGCCAATCACTGCAATCAGCAGGCCGATCAGCAGCGGGGCCATGGCGCCGCGCGGCAGGCCGTTGTTGTCGTCGGTCAGGGCCATGATCACGGCCATCAGAATGGCAGTGATCACCACTTCGACCAGAAACGCCTGGCTGGTGGACAGCGACGGGTGTGGATAGGTGGAGAACACCGAGGCCAGCTCCAGGCTGCCTTCGCTACCGCGCAGCATGGCGTGGGCTTGTTCGAAATCGAAGAACAGGTTGCTGTACAGCGTGTAGACCAGTGCCGCGCCACAGAATGCGCCGCATACCTGGGCCAGCATGTAGAAGGGCAGCTTGCGCTTGTCGAACCCTGCGAACAGTGTGAGGGCGATACTCACGGCTGGGTTCAGGTGCGCACCGGAAATACCGGCGGTGAGGTAGATGGCCATGCTGACGCCCACGCCCCAGATGATACTGATTTCCCAAAGCCCGAAGCTGGCGCCGGCAACCTTGAGCGCGGCGACGCAGCCGGTGCCGAAGAAGATAAGCAGGGCGGTGCCGAGAAACTCGGCCAGGCATTGGCTGGACAGTGTGGGTTGGTGCAGAGCAGTCGTCATGTATGACCTCGTTTTTTTTGTTGTGAGGCGCGTGGCGCTCGACAGCAAAACCCGGTGTCTATCCCCATTGACCCCGGGTGATGTAGGAAATGCACCTTAAAAGGGCATCGTTTATTCAGAAACGAAAAAATATAGACAAGAAACGCTGATGTCAAAGGTCGAAAGTGAACGGTCAGTCACGATAAGGTCGCTAGAATCAGCTGCTGATCCCTGTACTAGACGCGCGCGATTGCGGTGCGGTGGCTGGGATGTGGGAATTGTCCTAAAGTAGCCGCCGAGTCGTCCCTGACTGGAGCCCTTGCATGACCCCCGCCCTAGACCTGTTGAAGAAGCACCGTGCCGAGCATCGTGTGCACAGTTATGAACATGACCCGAAGTCGGCGTCGTACGGCCTGGAGGCGGCAGAAAAGCTCGGGCTCGACCCGCAACAGGTGTTCAAGACGTTGCTGGCAAGCAGCGAGAAAGGGGAATTGCTGGTAGCGGTTGTGCCTGTGGTGGGTACCTTGGACCTCAAGGCCCTGGCCCATGCTGCCGGGGTGAAGAAGTGCGAGATGGCCGACCCGGCGGCGGCGCAGCGGGCGACCGGTTACCTGGTGGGCGGCATCAGCCCGCTGGGGCAGAAGAAGCGCCTGCGGACCTTCATTGATGACTCGGCGCAGAATTTTGCAACTATCCATGTCAGCGCCGGCAGGCGTGGCCTGGAAGTGGAGTTGGCAGCGGCGGTGCTGGCGGAGTATACGCAGGGCACGTTTGCCGGGATTGGTCGAGGCTGAGAGCAGGGGGCCGCCAAGCGGCCCTCTGGTTCTGAAGTCAAGTCGCCGAACTGTATCGACGCACGCCATTCTCCTGGCGTGGCAACTGTGCCGCAACGCTACCCGGTACCGGGAATAGCACGAGGTGATCGGCCTTCACTGCAATCTCCACATTCTCACCGATCTCGTGGTCGTTATGGCTAGGGAAGATCGCTTCGAGCTGGCTACCGGTGGGCAACTGCAGGCGGTAGAGCGTGGATGCCCCAAGGAAACTCTTGCCCACGATGTTCGCCATGAGCGCGCTGCCAGGTGCATGCACGATATCATCCGGGCGCAGCAGTACATCCACCGAGCTGCCCGGCGCCATGATGTAGGCGCGGTTACCGCGCAGCTCACCCACTTCGGTATTGACCGCCTCGTGGCTGCTCATTTGCCCACGGATGAAGTACCCCTGGCCGATGAAACTCGCCACGAATGGCGTCTGCGGTTCGTGGTAAAGGTTATAGGGCGTATCCCACTGTTCCAGGCGGCCTTCCTTGAAGACGCCAACCTGGTCGCTGACGGCAAAGGCTTCTTCCTGGTCATGGGTGACCAGAATGGCGCTGGTACCGCGGCTTTTGAGAATATCGCGAACCTCATGGCTCAGGCGCCGGCGCAGCTCCACGTCGAGGTTGGAGAATGGCTCGTCAAGCAGCAGCAGTTGCGGCTCGGGCGCCAGCGCCCGGGCCAGGGCAACACGTTGCTGCTGGCCGCCGGACAGCTCATGCGGGTAACGCCCGCCCAGCCCGCCGAGTTTGACCAGCTCCAGCATCTCTTCGATGACGGCGGCCTGGCGTGGGTGTTTGGCGATACCAAAGGCAATGTTCTGCGCCACCGTCAGGTGCGGGAACAGCGCGTAGTCCTGAAATACCATGCCGATGCGGCGCTTTTCCGGGGCCAGGGTGAACCCAGCCCGGGAAATGACCTCGCCAGCCAGGTGGATTTCACCTTCGTGCACCGGCTCGAAACCGGCGATGGCGCGCAGGGTGGTGGTCTTGCCACAACCGGATGAACCTAGCAGGCAACCGATGTCGCCTGCGTTCAGGTGCAGGTTGAGGTTCTGGACGATGCGCTGGTCGCCATAGCCGCAGGCGAGGTTGCGCAGGTTGAGCAGTAGGGGTTGACTCATGCGTGGTGGTAAGCCGGTTCTACAAGGAATTCGAGAAGCGCCTTCTGTGCATGCAGGCGGTTTTCAGCCTCGTCCCAGGCGACCGAGCGTGGGTCGTCGAGCAGGTCCTGGCTGATTTCCTCGCCACGGTGGGCGGGCAGGCAGTGCATGAAGAGGACATCGGGTGCAGCCAGGTCGAGCAGTTCGCGGGTGACCTGGTAAGGCGCGAAATGCGCCAGGCGCCGTGCAGTTTCCTCCTCCTGACCCATGGAAGTCCAGACATCGGTGACCACCAGGTGTGCATCACGCACAGCTTCCCTGGCATCCCGGATGATCTGCACGCGGTCACCGCCCAGTGCCATGAAGCGTTGATCCGGCTCATAGCCTTCGGGGCAGGCGATGCGCAGCTGGAAATCGAACTGCCTGGCGGCTTCGATATAGGAGTTGCACATGTTGAAGCCATCGCCGATCCAGGTCACGGTCTTGCCCTGAATCGAGCCGCGGTGTTCAACGAAGGTCTGCATGTCGGCCAGCAGTTGGCACGGGTGCGATTCGTCGGACAGGCCGTTGATCACGGGTACACGCGACTTGGCGGCGAACTCGGTCAGGGTGCTGTGGGCGTGGGTACGGATCATCACCGCATCAACCATGCTCGACAGCACGATGGCGCTGTCACCAATCGGCTCGCCGCGGCCCAGCTGGGTGTCGCGGGGCGAGAGGAAGATGGCCTGGCCGCCGAGCTGGATCATGCCGGCCTCGAACGACACACGGGTACGGGTCGAGGACTTTTCGAAGATCATGCCCAGTACACGGTTCTTCAGCGGTTCGAACAGCACGCCTCGCTTACGCAGGTCCTTCAGCTCGATGCCGCGGCGGATCACCCCGAGCAATTCGTCGGTGGTGAAGTCCAGCAGGGAGAGAAAGTGCCTAGCGCTCATGAGTGACTACCTTATCTGCAACGGTATGCAGGTCGACCGTATGGTTTTTTTGACAACGGGGGTGACCTGCGGCGTAAGCCGCACGGGGCGGACGAAATAGGGAAAGGCGCAATACTATAAGTAAATGTCGCCTGAAGCCAAGGGGGGAAAAGCGGGGTGATCGCAAAGGGTATTGCAAAGGGTGTCTTTACCCGTTGGCCCGTGCTGTTCTTTATTTGCTACAGACGGTTGTACACGGCTTGCTGGCAATTTGGCAAATGGCTGTCGTAAATCGTGCGCCTGATGTCGGTGGATTCACGCGGCGAAGCGCACTGGCCGCGGGGCGGGGGCGGGCGCATAGTCACTGTTCGACAACAACAAGGCAGAGGCGGCCATGACCAAGACCCTGCATCACCGTGCCTGTCACCTGTGCGAAGCGATCTGCGGGCTCAACATCGAAGTCAGCCATGAGGAGGACGGGCGGGCGCTGATCAGCTCGATCAAGGGCGACCCCCTGGACCCGTTCAGCCGTGGCCATGTCTGCCCCAAGGCCGTGGCGTTGCAGGACATCCAGAACGACCCGGACCGCCTGCGCCAGCCCCACAAGCGAGTCGGCGAGCATTGGCAGGCCATTGGCTGGGATGAGGCTTTCGCACTGGCTGCCGAAAAGCTGTGGGCGGTCCAGCAAGCCCATGGGCGCAATGCCGTGGCGGTCTACCAAGGCAACCCGAGTGTGCACAATTACGGCTTGATGACCCACAGCAACTACTTTCTGGGCCTGCTCAAGACCCGTAACCGTTTCTCTGCCACGTCCGTAGATCAGTTGCCCCAACACCTGGTCAGCCACTTGATGTATGGGCATGGGCTGCTGCTGCCGATTCCGGACATCGATCACACGGGGTTCATGCTGATTCTTGGCGGCAACCCGCTGGCCTCCAATGGCAGCATCATGACCGTCCCGGACGTGGAGAAGCGCCTTAAGGCCCTGCGGGCGCGTGGTGGGCGCCTGGTGGTGGTTGACCCGCGGCGTAGCGAAACGGCGGCAATGGCTGACCGCCATTTGTTCATACGCCCTGGTGGTGATGCAGCCCTGTTGTGCGGCTTGCTCAACACATTGTTCGAAGAAGGCCTGGCGCGGGGCTCGCACTTGCCGGTCAGCGGCCTGGAGCAGGTGCGCGAGGCCATTGCGCCGTTCAGTGCCGAGGCCATGAGCGCCCAATGTGGTATTGCTGCCGCGGACATTCGCCAGCTGGCACGCGACTTCGCTGCAGCCGGGCAGGCCGTGTGCTACGGCCGCATGGGTGTCTCGACCCAGGCATTCGGTACCCTTTGCCACTGGCTGGTGCAGCTTGTGAACCTGGTGACCGGCAACCTCGACCGTACAGGCGGCGCGTTGTGCACGGAGCCTGCCGTCGACCTGGTGGCAACCACCTCGGGCGGCCACTTCAACGCCTGGCAGAGCCGTGTGTCGGGTTTGCCCGAGTACGGCGGCGAGCTGCCGGTGGCTGCCCTGGCCGAGGAAATGCAAACACCGGGCGAAGGGCAGGTGCGTGCCCTGGTGACAGTTGCCGGCAACCCCGTGTTGTCCACGCCGAACGGCCGCCAGCTGGATGCGGCGCTGGAGGGGTTGGAGTTCATGCTCAGTATCGACCTCTACATCAACGAAACCACCCGCCATGCCGACCTGATCCTGCCCTCTACCTCCGCGCTGGAAAACGACCATTACGACAGCACCTTCAACCTGCTGGCAGTGCGCAATGTCACGCGCTTCAACAGGGCGATCCTGGCCAAGCCGGAGGGAGCACTGCATGACTGGGAGATCTTCGTCGGCCTGGCCCAGGCGTTTGCCAAGCGTGCCGAGTTGGCGTTGAAGCCGACCTGGTCGCCTGCGCAGATGATTGATCAAGCCCTGCGCAAAGGGCGTTACGGTGAAGCAACGCCTTGGCGCCTCTCCCTGGCAACCCTGGACGATCACCCGCACGGGCTTGACCTGGGGCCGTTACGCAGCAACCTCGCTGGTCGTCTGGCGACTGCCAGCAAGGCAGTCGAAGCTGCCCCCCAGGTTTTGCTGGACGACCTGCACCGCCTGGCGCAAATGACGCCCCCGGTGCCGGGCGAGCTGCTGCTGATCGGGCGGCGCCATGTGCGCAGCAACAACTCGTGGATGCACAACTTCCATCGTCTGGTGAAAGGCAAGCCACGGCATCAGTTGTTGATGCACCCGCAAGACTTGCAGCAGCGGCAACTGCAGGATGGCCAGCGCGTGCGCATACGTTCGCGTACCGGCTCCCTGGAGGTCGAGGTGCAGGCCTGCGAGGACATGATGCCCGGTGTGGTCAGCTTGCCCCATGGTTATGGTCATGGTCGTCAGGGCGTGCACATGCAGATCGCCCAGGCGCAACCCGGCGTGAGTGCCAATGACCTGACCGATGAGCGCTTTCGGGACCAGGTTTCCGGAAACGCTGCGCTCAATGGCGTACCCGTGCAGGTCGAGGCCGCTTGAGGAACGGCAAGGCCGAGCACAGCGCTCGGCTTTCCGATACAATGCGACACCGTGCCGACGACTGTGTCGGATAGTTCAGCCGAGGTGCTACATGGATATCATCGAAACGATCAAAGAGCAGATTGCCAACAACACCATTCTGCTTTACATGAAAGGCTCGCCGAATGCCCCGCAATGCGGCTTCTCTGCGCGTGCATCGCAGGCCGTGATGGGTTGTGGCGAAAAGTTCGCCTACGTCGACATCCTGCAGAACCCGGAAATTCGCGCCAACCTGCCAAAATACGCCAACTGGCCGACCTTCCCGCAATTGTGGGTAGCCGGTGAGCTGGTTGGCGGCAGCGACATCATGCTGGAAATGTTCGAGAACGGTGAGCTGCAAACCCTGATCAAGGAAGCGGCTGCCAAGGCCAAGGCTTCTGAAGCCTGATCTTCCGGCAAGCATGAAAAAACCCGCTGATCGCGGGTTTTTTCATGGGGCGAATATTTATTCTTCGCCCATCTGCGACTGCAGGTAGTTCTCGATACCGATCTTGTCGATCAGACCCAGTTGGGTTTCCAGCCAGTCGATGTGTTCTTCCTCGGACTCGAGGATATCTTCGAGCACGTCACGGGAGCCGAAGTCGCCAGCGGTTTCACAATGGGCGATGGCTGCCTTCAGGTCGACCAGGCCTTGCTGTTCGATCTTCAGATCGCACTCAAGCATTTCCTTGGTGTGCTCGCCGATCAACAGTTTGCCCAGGTCCTGAACGTTAGGAATACCTTCGAGGAACAAAATACGCTTGATCAGTTTGTCAGCGTGCTTCATTTCATCGATGGATTCTTTGTACTCGTGCTTGCCGAGTTTGTTCAGCCCCCAATCTTCGTACATGCGTGCGTGCAGGAAGTACTGGTTGATCGCGACCAGCTCGTTTCCGAGGATCTTGTTGAGATGCTGGATGACGCTTACGTCGCCTTTCATGTCGGGTTCCTGCCCTGTAGAAGTGTGTCAATCCACTGAAGTTTGAGCCCGATACTTAGGTGTGTCAAACCTAAGTTCTTGAATACTAAGTGAAAATTAATAGGAATAAGAATGTTTGTGAACCGCGTTGCACCGCTAACTTATTGAATTTCAGGCATAAAAAAACCGGACACCAGGTCCGGGGCCATGCTTTTTCGCCTGGATTCATGCGGTTTCATACTCCTTTACGGTCTAGTGTTTTCGGGGCTTCGGCGGCTTTATGGGGCTACGCTGAAATTATCCGGGTTACACCTGCTGCGTAACCCGAGCGTAACCCGTGGAGGTCCACGATGAGCAGCAACGTGAATTTCACTCAAGTAGCGCTAAATGGCCTGCCGCTACCCGCGCCTGGGGAGCGTGCCGTTTATCATGATTTTGGTGGGTCGCAGTCGGTTTCCGGGTTGGAGGTGCGCGTCACCAGCACCGGCGTCAAGACCTTCAGCGTTTTCAAACGGGTCGCGGGTGGAAAGCCTGAGCGCGTCACAATCGGCAAGTTCCCCGAGGTATCAATTGACCAGGCGAGAAAGAAGGCCAAGGCAATCATCGCTGATTTGGCCGCCGGGGTAAGTCCCAGCGAAACCAAGCGCGAAGCTCGGGTGCAGGGTATGACCCTGGCCGAAGCCATGACCCGCTATATAGAAGAACAGACCCGCGAGGATAACGGCATGCACCTCAAGGCGCGCACCAGGTCCGACTACCTGGGCATGATCCAGCCGTCGCGGCAAACCGCGAAGGGCAAGGCGACCAAGGGCGGGCTGCTGCGCAAGCTGGCCAACAAGCCGATTCGCGCCATCGCCGCCTATGAGATAAAGGCCGTGAACGATGAAAACAAGGCGCAGCGCGGCGAACGCCAGGCGACCTATGCAATGCAGGTGTTGCGGGCCGTGCTGAACTTCTATGGCGTCAAGGTCAAGAACGGCCCGTTCGATAAGGAAACACCCAAGGCCAACCGCATCACGACCCCGAAGACGCAGGCCAGCGAGGATGCACCGGTGGAGGCGCTGCTGGAGAACCTTGGGGCGTTCTGGAGGGCGTTGGGCGCCGTGCAGACGCCCACGGGCGACTACCTGCGGTTCCTGCTGTTGACCGGCTGCCGCCCTGGCGAGCCGCTGCGCGTGCCGGTCGCTGACTGCAACATGGCAGCCGGGAAGGTACTACTGCGCGATACCAAGACCCGCACCGATCACGTGCTGTTGCTGTCACGGCAGGGGCTGGAAATCGTGCAACGGCAAGTTGAGGGCAGAGCACCGACCGAGCGCTTGTTTCCGATCACCAACGTCGAAGCGCACCAGCTGGCCCACGAACTGTCGGCCACTACCGCTTTAACCTTCACACCTAAAAACCTGCGCGCCACGTTCACGTCGATTGCCAGCGAGCTGGTAAGTGTCAACGTCTATAAACGAATAATGAATCGTGGGAAGAAAAACGATACAGACGATAAACACTATATAAAAATTCTCGAAGCGCAGATGCGCGAGGGCTGGCAAAAGGTCGCCGATCATATCGAGGCCACTGCCGCCGATAATGTTATCCCGATATCAGTTGAATTAAGCTAAATCAAAAAGGCCCTCTGTGAAGGGCCTTTTTATTATCCCGACAAATGGTAAAAGCCGGTTAACGGAAAGCGGGGCTTAGAGTTTTCAAGGGGTTGTAGAGGGCCTTGTATCACGCTTGTATTTTAACGCTACAGAACTTGAAGGTCCGTCCATTTGATATCCAGTAGTGCCGGATATAGTCTGATTTTGTAGTCAGTCATTCGCTGTCGCGAGGTTTCCGATGAACGAGAAATTCAATACCGAACAGGCCGCCGAATACCTGGGTCTTAAACCCGGAACGCTGAATATCTGGCGTTGCACGAAAGTTTCACCGGCGCCCGCGTACATTAAAATGGGGACAAAGGTTTATTACCTTAAGAAAGACCTGGATGCGTACATTGAAAGTCAAACTGTGCGGGCTTGAGAAGCCGTGCGACTGGCTGACGAATAAAGAAAAACCGACCTTGGGGTGGGGCAAGGTCGGTTCAAGTGAGAGCAACTTTTAGGAAGTACACCGGGAACGCAGGGGTTCAATCAGCAGCACCGAGTGGTAGTTTCAATATAAACCCCCTTGGTGTTACTTGGCAACATCAGGGGATAGTTACACATGACCATTGACGATGTGTTCGACCATATCAGTCCGCTCAAGCGCTGGGTTCCATTTAAACTGGTCTTCAATCCAAAGCGCGGTAAGCATGACAAGGTGCCAGACAACGGGCGCCATGGCTTATCCACCGCTGACCCAATGGACTGGCGCCCACTGCTGGAAGCGATCAAGACCGCCAAGGAAGGGTTCGGCCTGTCCGGTGTAGGCCTTGTCATGACTGGCGGTATCGAGGTCGATGGGTTCACGTTGGTTGGCTTTGACTTCGATGGCATAGATGAAGACAAATTTGAACTGCCCTTCGAGACGTACACCGAGTGGTCGCCCTCCGGCAAGGGTGCGCGTGCTTTCGCTTGGGCACCGTCGAGCTGGTGTAAGCAGTTTCAGGATTCAGCCGACACGCATCCGCCATTCTGCGAGCACGCCGAAATTTATATCGGCACAGCACCGCGCTTCCTGACCGTCACCTTCAATGTTATCCAGCAGCTTGAGTTCAAGGAGCTGGATGACGATGACTTAAAAGCCATCGTCTCGTGGGGCATGAAACTCCATATCGAAAAGGTCGAGGCGCCCATTGCACCGGACACGGCGGGTAAGCCCGTAGACTTCGCCCGCGTCCGGCTTACTGATGACCAGAAGCAATTGGTTGACGGCACATTCAAGGGCGACAAGTCCAAGACCATGCAGGGTCTTATCATCCGTCTTATGGATAGCGGCCTGTCTAATGAAGACATCTTTGCTACGTTGGTGCGGACGCCTAACTTGTGGGCTTATCTGCTGTCCCACCGCAGTGAGGATGAAACCAAGGCGCTCAAGTTCGCGCATGACGAAATAACCAAGGCCTACGCCCTGTCCATGAGGGGCAAGCGCGAAGCTTTGACCGCCTATAACGAAAACTGGAAGCCGACCACGAACGCGGTGTCAAAAGATTCCGAAACAGTAGTCTATCCGGCCCCTTTCCCCGGCGTCATGTCCGAGGCGGTTACAGCGGCCTTGGAAGTAGCGCACAAGCCGCAACCCCAACTGGCCATGCTGTCGGTGCTGATCGCCTCGGCAGCGCTGTGTGGCAGCTTCTACGCCCTTGCCAGCGGCTGCCGGTTAAATCTATACGGCATCGGCGTATTGCCGACCGCCGGAGGCAAGAATCAGCCACAGCAGCAGACTAAAAAATTCGCCGCGTTGGGCAACGTAAAAATTATCAGCGCGCCCGCATCCGGTGAAGCGTTGGAAGATGATCTGCTCAGTCACATCGGAACTTATTGTGTCGTCGATGAAATCGGCCACCTGCTGGCATTAACGAACGCAAGGGACGCAAAACCATGGCACGTTTCATTAATGCGCAAAATACTTGATCTATATGCAGCCGGAGCAGATGACAATTACTACCAGCGCGGCAAAGCAGGCAAGCCGGGGCGTGCCATTCCTAATCCGGCACTAAATATTATTGGCTTCACCACGCCGGGGGTGCTGGCACAGGCCCTTACCCTGGCCGATATCGAAAACGGTCTGTACGGACGCTTGCTCTGGGTGGTCAGTGATGACATCCCGAAAAACCGCCGTATCAGAAAGCCATTCGTGATGCCTAAATCGTTTAGCAGTGCTGCCACACGGATAAAAGTCAATCTGGCGAGTAGCAATTTAGCGAACGGTGCGCCAGTTTTAGTCGATATCCACCCCAACGCCGACGCACTGCTTGACACCCTCAACGATGAGTTCGATCTGATCGGTCGTGGTGTCGGTGCGCCGCACGAAAGGGCACTCTGCGCCCGCTCATTGGAGAACGTTGAGCATATTTCGGGCGTGCTTGCCGTGCTCAATGACCCGGATAAGCCGGTGATTACCACGGCGCATGTGGAGTGGGCGGCGCAGTTCGTGCGGGCATCCAATAAGGCTGTACTCGGCTACGTCGAGAGCGAGCTACACAGCGGGGGCGAACAGAAGAATGCGGCGCTCCTGCTAAAGATGATCGGTGACGGGGAAACCAAACCGAGAAGCACCAGCGAAGTTGCTGCCTGCAAGGCCGGATGGACGCCACGCTCAGCGTTGTTGCGTCGGTCGAAAATGGGAGCAGATCGGGAATTTGAACCGGCCATTCGGCTTCTGGTGAAGCGCGGTGAAGTCGTGGAATGGGAGTTTGGCGCATCGAAACTCCAGGTGCTGAGGCTCAAGGGCGATGACGAATAGGGGGCTTACACCGGCGGGGTCGTTCCGCCCGTTCCGGTCCCGTTCCGGGAACGCTGGAAGGCCCGTGGTAGAGGGGATAGATAGGTATAAATACACACATTCCCCCTCTCTACACACAGCTCTTTTTTTATGGGGTTTTTATGGGTTTTTTAATTATTTTTAACCTATTTTGGGGTCATCTGTGTGTGTATTCGTGAGAAGGGCGGAACGGTGAAAAAATCCTCAAGCAGCCCTTGCCCTGTGTGGCTTTCAGCGTTCCCGGAACGAGGGGGCGTTCCGGTGGGAACGACCACTTTTGGAGGTGAAATCGTGAAACCAAAAATGATGGTGCATGGCAGCTACGCCCGGACCGTTTCCAATCCTACCGAAGTCGAGCGTTTGTTGGCCGCTGGGTGGCTGCTGGCGCAGCCGAAACCGAAGACGGCAATGGCAGCCCGGATGCGTACGCTGCGCGCTCGCCGAAGGGCTGAGGGTTGGACTGTTTTCACGCTTTGGGCGAGCGGCGAAGACGCTGATGCTATCAGGGCCGCCCAGCGCCCCGGCGAGACCCTGGTGGAGATGATAATTCGTTTAGCGCGCAAACAAAGTTTGCTCTAACGAATTTGTATGGTGGGCATACAGGATTAGAAAACGGCCAGCATCATTAGTGGAAGGCTGTAACCCGCAAACTATGAGGCCTGGGAGAATGAAAGATCACCTGATGCTTGAGTTCTATAAATCTCAAACCAGCTTCGACGATGATGTTTTTGCGAACTGGTGCGCCTGGTGCGTCGATCATGCTGAGCCGCATGGTTCCTACAGCGAGTTCGTGGGGCGCCTGTCCCGTTGCCACATCGCGCAGTTGCGGGTGAGAAATTCCAGGTCCGGCCACCTACCGGCCCTGCAAATCGGCCAGCCAAAAATACTCAAAACGGATCAATGATCCGCTGTTTTTACCCGTGAAAGCACCATGCTAGAGCGGATACACCGTTTTGGGGTTACAACTGGGGCACAGCACAGGTGCAAATACTGGATGTTTATACAAATTTCGGGAAAGCCCTGGAAGCGCCAGAAGCGTCCAGAATTGCGCTGGTGAAGCGACAAGGCGACCCGGTAGGGTATGGGTAGGAAAGGCCAGAAACGCGCTAGGATCGAACAGGGCGACCTGCTGGCAGCCTGATTGGAGGATTTCCGATGCAAAGCACCACAGCACCATCCACCGCCTACGACGATGCCCAGCTGGCCCGCCGCCTGCCGCCTGACCTGCTGCGCACTGTGCTGGCCTACGAGGACGAGTTGCAGCGGCTCCAGGCTCAGCAACCTACTCCAGACACGGCGAAGATCGAAGCCAAGAAGAAGCGTGCTAACCACGCCGGGGCCTACAAGGTCATGCGTCTGGAAGCCGCCGTTCTAGACTTGGTGCACGACCATCGCCCGCAACTGGAGAAATGGACCGGCAGCCGCCGTAGTCGTGCCGAGTGGGCGAAGAAACAGATACAGGCCAAAGATGGATATGTACCCGGTTGGCGCTACATTGATAATTTTCTAAAAACACTGTCACTCTAATTACGGAACAGCAGTGTATTAACCAAGCCTCCATTAACAACCGTCCCGCGAAGTGCTGCAATAGCTCCAACACATACCAGTTGGAGTACCCGCAAGTGTCCAGATCCGATGTTGCGACCGAACGCCGCCAGCCCATAATCACCCTCGCACCGAAAGATGTGCGGGTGCGCGAATCTGCCGGTAATGAGTTTCGTATCATTGTCCCCGCCGGTGTGCCGGTAGAACGCCTGAGCGAAAGCTCTTTTTACGCCGTGGTAGCCCATCAGTTCAACTCGTTCGACGAATTGATCCTCATTGACGCGGCTCGCACGTACTGGGCTCGATACCTCGTACTTCAGGCAGGTCGCGGGTATTGCGAACTGCACCAACTTTCATTCGTCAAACTGCCTGCGATGTTGTGTGCCGTCGGTGAGAGGCTACCGTCCAACCATCGCTTGGTGTACACCGGCCCCGAGACTCTCTGGAGTGCTGTTCGCAATAGTGATGGGGTCGTAATTATCCAGAACGCCAGGACGCAGGAGGATTGTCTTGAACAACTTCTGCAACACGCGAGCTTGCGACCATGAACACCGAAAATATCAATCGGCACGTTCAAGCTGTGGCTATTCAGTTCATATCCTATCGCGGCCCCATAAATTCTATGTCCAACTACGTCGCGGCCTCGATGGGTGATACCGCGCCCGAGATTGATCAACTGGCCCACTACCTGCGCAAACCAGAAACCCACGAAGAGCTGTTAAGGTGGGATGTCGGCATCTGGCGCAATACGGCCGGTGACTGGTCATTAGTCTCTTTAGCTGCACCATCCTCAATCGAGCAGATGCGTTATCGCCTGGAACATTTCCCAACATCTAACACGCAATGCCGATGGTGTTTGCAGGACGCCAAGCGCTTGACGCACATCGAGCTTATCCCTGAAAAAGATATCCACGGCAATCCGGTGGATAACTCGTGGCTGCATAAAAATTGCATGCGCCCGTGGCTGACCATGCGTAATCAGGTCGCGCGTGCGCAAACAGCACCTTCGAAGGAGAGCCTCCTGTGAAACTTCCATTGCCAACGTATAAACACACCCTAAACTCCTATCTGCTTGTTGAGGCCGTCGTCATGTTCGTAAATAAAATTGACGAAGCTATTAAAAGTTTGATCGCCGAAGAAAACATGCGCTTCCATGGTAAGAACCACATGATTCAGATGATCATGCACCGGGCTGGACTTTTTATGTGCGAAGAGAGTTACAAAGATGTCGAGCGCTATTTAGGGGATGAAGGCGCCGACGCCCTCTTACGTGATTTTGGTGTAGATCATGAGTAACGATATCGACCTCTACGCCCCCGGTGATATTCAGCCCTACGACCCCGGCCAGCCTGTGCTGGCGCCCCTTTCACCGGCGCCTGATACTTGGGGCCGCGATGATATTTTAACGCCACAGGAAATCGCCAATTACCAAGGTCAAAGTGGCCCCACTCTATTCGGTGCTGCGCTCCCACCTGGAACTACGTCACAGCAAATAAACGCTATCCTCGGTGAGTTGGGGGGCGTCTACATGGCAGACTTCGCCAAGCTGGGCTATCCATCACATTTAGTTCAAGCGGCCATTGCGTTTATCACAGCCAACGCCACCAAGGCGCCGACCAAAGTACGGCGGAATCACAGTTTTAAACTGCCATCGACCGAAACTGGTGACTGGCTCGCCGAGTCCTTTGCTAATCATCTACAGACCCTTAGCGGCACGCTGCAAGAACGCCAGCGGTTCTTAGACGCCAGTCTCCAGTGGCTGGCCCTGGCAAACAAGAAGCTCGGCGCAACGCAAACCCAGGTTGGAAGGCAGGCACACGGAAGTGAACCCCGCTCTACTGAAGCGATGCTAGCTCAGTTGTCAGATGCTGATTACAACAAAGTGATCAAGATCAATGAGCAGGCATTGGCTAATGCCATGCAGACTCTCCAGCAGCGGTGGGGTGAGTTCACCTATTTACAGAACATCGCTATTGCGCAACGCTATCTCGATTCCCTGCCCGCAAAAGATCAGGCTTATTTTGACCAGTTCACGAATGTGAACGGTGTGGACTGGGTTCACTTAAGGAATACCGCGGATTTTATAATTTCTATGTTTGATGCCGCTACCGGAGCGCACAATATTCCGAAATCAGGCGGGGCTGTGCAAGCCGAAATAAACCAGATCGAAAGCTTAATGCGCACACCAGCTACCAGGCGCGCCTATATGAATGATCCACAACTGCAAGGTCGTCTGCGTACGCTTTACGAGATACGTGATCAGGAGAAATAAAATGGCATATTCATCTACCAACCCAGCCCGTGTCGCCGCTGCGTTCGGACTCACGGATGCCAAACAAGTTTTCCTGTACGAATCCACTCACGCGCATGCTGCCATCGAGTCGACAGCGGGATTTTTCATCGGCTGTGGCTTCGGTTCACCATCAGCATCCTGTGTCGGCATGAAGGTTGGCGATCTGTTGGTGAACGTCAACCATAGTACCGCAGGCAGCTCTGCTATCACCTGGCACCGGGTTACATCGCTGACTACTTCCACAGGTTTTAACAGTCCGATCACTCCCATCTTGTCGGTCGCGAGTAGCTGAGGTAAGTCATGAACAGCAAACTTTCTTTGATCGCCAGGCAAGTGGAAAGGCGAGAACAGCAGCAGGCCCCGGCACCTGTGGAAACTTCGGGCATTGGCGGTGCCATCGAAGCCGTGATCGAGCGGATGGTGGAAGAGCGTGTCGCGGCTGCCCTTGCAGAACAGCGGCGCCAGCTTGAGTTCAACAAGCCCAAACCCGTCACTGACTACAGAGACCTGCCGCCGATACCACGGACGCGGGCGCCCAAGTCCATGGAATGTCAGCTCTACCGTGACGAACTGCGCCGGGTCAATAGAATCTCAATTGGTACCATGGAATTCGTCGTCCAGCGAAACGAAGTCGGGCAAGTTGTTCGGATGGTGCCAGCAGACATCGCGCCGCTGCCGCCTGCTGCGCCACCGGCAGATATCAACCGAGGGGCATGAGCATGGCTACCGTGACCTTCAGCAGCACCGATTCCGTCTCAGAGGCCCTAGCCGTCAAGCTGGCGCTATCGCTGTGGCTAGCCAGTCAGCCACGTCCCGAGTCTGCACCACCGGCCAGTGGGCATTGTAAGTACGATGAAGCAGGCAACCTGCGCACGCTGACCGTGACCTTGGGGGAGTGAGCATGGCCACGCGCGGACGCCCGCCAGGATCGCCAAAGATCGGCGGCCGGGTGAAAGGAAAGTCAATCGACAAAGGTGAGCGCCAGTTGGTCACGAGCCAGATGGCGGGCGACATCATGGTGGTGTATGAGCAGCTTGGCGGCGCCGAGTGGCTGCTCAAGTTCGCCAAGGCCAACCCCAAGGAATTCATCCAGCAAGGCCTGAGCCGCCTGTTTCCAGCTCCACAGCGTGGGGACGACCCTGATGTGCAGGTCAACGTACAGACCAACGTCGTGACAGATTTTGAAGCGGCCCAACGGATCGCCTTCGTATTAGCGAAAGCCGCCTATGAGCAGGAACAGCTGCCACCCGCAATCGAAGCGGTACGCGTGACGAGTGCACGCGCAACGCCTGAACCCGCCCCACCGGTGGCACAGCCGGAAATGTCGCCCCAGGAGGCTTGTCGCTGGGGGGCGCTAGACCGGCCGAACCCGTCTCCAGAGTCAGAAGGCCTGGACCCCGCACGCAAACGCTGGGTCGAGGAACTGCCCCTCACCCCCGAGGAAAGGGCCGACAATGCTCTTACCCGAGAGACCCGCGAATGCAGCCTCGAAACGTACCGTGGCAGCAGCGCCGAGCAGTGCGACGCCCCCCGTCGACCGTCATCGTGCCAGCCATCCCCCGGCGAGCGGTGCCGAGCATTGAGCCGTCGCGGGCGTGACTTGCTGTAGCCTCTAGTCAAACGACCAACGGTAGTGCCTCTGTGCAGGTGAGCACCTATAGTACCCCCATAAAAAGGAGGCTGACATGAAAGTCCCACTGTCAGAAAATGCGAAGCTTATGCTGGCGGATCCTAAAGCCGTTCGGGAGTTTATGACTGCCATTATTGCCCAGGATGACGCGCCCTTAGATAAGCCTATTGAAATCCCACCAATCACAGTGCGCGCCAGTGAAAAACAGAACTTTAAAATAAAGCTTGAGAAGGTGGATTAGAGGCGCCTAAATCCACCTTCTCAAGCAAATAAAGAAGACTGGAAATGGAAATCGCACTGCCGGCGATTATAATATTCCTCCTAGTCTCACCAGGATTTATTTTTCGCGCACAGTTCAAAAGAGCGGAGCGTGAGACTTTCGACTACTCACCATTTGGAAGAGTTGTAGGGCAAGCTTTCCTTTGGACCGTGGTTCTGCATATTCTGTGGCTAATAATAACGTGGTGGTTGCTTCATTCCACGATCGACATAAAAATACTAATGAGGCTACTCTCGTCAACGCATCAAGAATCTTCATTTGACGCCGTGTCTAAAGACGTTATTAGAATTGCATCGTACTTTTTAAGTTTGTATCTTTTCTGCTGGGCTGTCCCTCCACTTCTTCGCAAAAGTATCATTAAGTACCGCCTAGATCGAAAAGATTATTGGTTTAGCTGGCTTCGCATGGATGCCCCTTGGTATTACTTGCTACAAGGTGCTGACCTAAAGAAAAAGCCGGACGTCATAGCGATCTCAGCCATAGTAAATGTCGGTGACAAACCAATTCTATATTATGGGGTGCTGGTCGATTACATAGTAGATAGACATAACGGAGAGCTGAACAGGCTAATTTTAAGTGGCGCATTTCGGTGGGAGCTAGATAAATTTGACAAGGCCAATACGACTCAAGACAAAATGATGATAAGCGAGCCTATAGATGGTAACTATCTTGTAATTAGTTACGACGAAACAATAACGCTAAACATAAAATATCTGCAAGAAACCACAGATACTGACCTGACGCCCGATCCAGGCAACGCCGACGCCCAGCCTGATTAGTGATCACACCCAATCCAGCCACAACGGGCCTCCAGGGCAGGCGCCTAGGCCTGCCCCCGCTGTGACGCCTGGACCGCCACGGCAGTGATCAGCTCAGCGGCCCATCACTCAGCCTGAATACGTGCCCATTCGTTGGCATATTGCTCGGCCTCGTTAACGCAGTCTTGGCACAGCGCGGCGTCGTAGTACGCCTCATTGCTCAAGGCTTCAACCAATGCTCTCCCTTCAAGTGTGACTGCACACTCGTTGTGGTATCCGCCCGGATTCTCCACGCCGTCGCACGGGCGAGACAGGAAAGGCTGCACCACCTTTTGTTGGAGGGCAGACAGCTGATCGTAACCCTTGTCGACCGCCAGCTGGGCTATACCTCGGACCTTTTGGTCCTCGTCATCCAAGCTGCCATTTTTGAGGAGAATTTCTAACACTTTCTGCTCAACGCTCATGTGAATCTCCATGAAAATTTGAAGCACCTGCCGCAGCAGTAGAAGCCAAACGATACCACCGCGTCGCACCGGATCGGAAGGCGACGCAGGGGCTATTTTGTGCCAGGACAACATTACCCAAAAACAAAGCTTTGCTAACCTTTACGTCTGAGGGCAAGCGGGTTTGCAATACCGAGCAAGATGTATTGGAGTGCCCAAATAGGCACCATGAGAATTGCCGATATCAACCATACGTCGTGGTGGAAACCCCCCCGGTCAAACATATTGAAAATATGTGTTGCGATGGCTGCCAGCCAAAAAACGATCAGTGTCCTTCGGACTATCTCTTTCATCCTGTCCTCCGCGTCGGATTGGCTGGCGTCCCCAATGAGCGCAGCAGGTCGAGACGCTACCGTTTCGCCAGTATTCTGTCCACCGACCCGACAGGTGGCGGATGTGACCCCGACGTAACCCCGGCCAGAAACGACAAAGGCCTACATCGCTGTAGGCCTTTGTTTTGTATCAAATTCTTGACTGTTTCGGGCATAAAAAAACCGGACACCAGGTCCGGTTCTTGAAATTCTGGGTTCAGGCAGCGGTAAATTCGACGGGGTAGGGCAGGGCTGCCTGGCTGACCTGAAGCTCGGTCAGGGTCTCGCGGACCACCTGCTTGGCCACGCAGGCGCATTTCCCACACTGGCTGGCGACATTGGTGGCGGCTCGCACTTCCTTGTAACTGCAGCATCCTTCATAGATCGCATCGCGGATCTGTCCGTCGGTAACGCCGACACAAAGACACACATACATAAGGGCTGACCATCGCTGGTTGGGTCGATGGGTTGGAGCTTAATGGTAATGAGAATGCTTGTCAAAGATCTTTCTGAGAGGGCTGTGCTTGAGCGACCGGTGGTCGCTTTGTCGACGGAGTCGGCCTGTCACGAGAAGCCGTGTATGATGGTCGGCCTTTGTTGGATGTCGGGCAAGCTCGTCTGGCCCGGCAAACGGTTTTTCACCCTCATCAGGAGATTACAATGAGCGTACTCGTTGGTAAGAAAGCCCCCGATTTCACCGTTCCGGCCGTGCTGGGCAATGGCGAGATCGTCGATAGCTTCAACCTGGCCTCGGCCATCAAGGGCAAGTACGGCCTGGTGTTCTTCTACCCGCTGGACTTCACCTTCGTCTGCCCGTCCGAGCTGATCGCCCTGGACAACCGCATCCCTGACTTCCAGGCGCGCAACGTGGAAGTGATCGGCGTGTCGATCGACTCGCACTTCACCCACAACGCCTGGCGTAACACCCCGGTCAACAACGGCGGCATCGGTCAGGTGAAGTACACCCTGGCTGCCGACATGACCCACGAAATCTGCAAAGCCTACGACGTCGAGTCCGAAGGCGGCGTGGCCTTCCGTGGTGCCTTCCTGATCGATACCAACGGTGTTGTCCGTTCGCAGATCGTCAACGACCTGCCACTGGGTCGTAACATGGACGAGCTGCTGCGTCTGGTTGACGCTCTGCAGTTCCACGAAGAGCACGGCGAAGTGTGCCCTGCCAACTGGAAAAAAGGCGACAAGGGCATGAACGCTTCGCCTGAAGGCGTTGCTGCCTACCTGAGCGAGAACGCTGGCAAGCTGTAATTGCTGCGTGCATGAAAAAACCGGCCTTCGTGGC
>NZ_JAOCDI010000128.1:0-503 GCF_029840855.1 Pseudomonas sp. GD03862 | reverse complement strand
GTTGTTGCTCAGGGTCACGACCAGGTCGTGAGCCAAGGCGGTGTTGATGTGCACGGTGAAGGTCGGTTTGACGTTCTCGGCCACCGAAGTCTGGTCAGCAGTAATAGTGACCTTGACCAAGTCGCCTTCGCTGCCCGGCGTACCCGGCTCGTCGGTGACCGACGTGCTGACCGGGGTCTTGTCGAGTGTCAGTTGCTCGAACTTGCCGACGTCCGCACCTTCAACGGTTGCGATCGACATCACGACAGGGTCGTTGGTACCGACGTAGACGTTGTCCGGGGCAGTGACGGTAGCAGTACCCACGGTGCCATTAGCCGGCACGGTGATGACGGTTTTGCCGTCGCTCAGTGTGAAGGTCAATGCACTGTGGTTGTTGATCGGCAGACCGTCTTTGTTGGTCAGGGTGATGGTGTAGGTAATCTCGCCGCCTTCGGTCACCGACGGGGTCGCGGTCAGCTTGGCCACTACTTCGTCGGTGGTGTCGGTCACTTGAACCGAAGCGC
>NZ_JAOCDI010000127.1:0-503 GCF_029840855.1 Pseudomonas sp. GD03862 | reverse complement strand
ATTGTTGCTCAGGGTCACGACCAGGTCGTGGGCCAGCGGCTGGTTGACATGCACGGTGAAGGTCGGTTTGACGTTTTCGGCCACCGAGGTCTGGTCGGCGGTGATGGTGACCTTGACCAGGTCGCCTTCGTTGCCCGGCGTACCTGGCTCGTCGGTCACCGATGTGCTGACCGGCGTCTTGTCCAGCGTCAGCTGTTCGAACTTGCCGACATCCGCGCCTTCAACGGTAGCGATCGACATCACGACAGGGTCGTTGGTGCCGACGTAGACGTTATCCGGGGCAGTGACAGTGGCAGTACCCACGGTGCCATTAGCCAGCACGGTGATGACGGTTTTGCCGTCGCTCAGCGTGAAGGTCAATGCACTGTGGTTGTTGATTGGCAGACCGTCTTTGTTGGTCAGCGTGATGGTGTAGGTGATCTCGCCGCCTTCGGTGACCGAAGGGGTGGCGGTCAGCTTGGCCACCACTTCGTCGGTGGTGTCGGTCACTTGAACCGAAGCGT
>NZ_JAOCDI010000126.1:0-519 GCF_029840855.1 Pseudomonas sp. GD03862 | reverse complement strand
GGTTGTTGATCGGCAGACCGTCTTTGTTGGTCAGCGTGATGGTGTAGGTGATCTCGCCGCCTTCGGTCACCGAAGGGGTCGCAGTCAGCTTGGCCACCACTTCGTCGAGGGTGTCGGTCACTTGAACCGAAGCAGCACCGCCCAGTTGCAGGTTCTCGAAGGTCGCACCAGTGGCGTCCACCGCCGAGTTGATACCCAGGCTGATCTGGCCAGCATCGTTGTAGACGTCATCGCCTTGCGCGTCGTGAGTGTACGGCGCGCTGGTTTCGCCAGCCTTGATGGTGACCTGAGCGTTGTTGCTCAGGGTCACGACCAGGTCGTGGGCCAGCGGCTGGTTGACGTGCACGGTGAAGGTCGGTTTGACGTTCTCGGCTACCGAAGTCTGGTCAGCCGTGATGGTGACCTTGACGATGTCGCCTTCGTTGCCTGGGGTACCCGGCTCGTCGGTCACCTCGGTGCTGACCGGGGTCTTGTCCAGGTTCAGGTTTTCGAACTTCCACGCATCTGCGCCGCTGACGG
>NZ_JAOCDI010000125.1:0-535 GCF_029840855.1 Pseudomonas sp. GD03862 | reverse complement strand
ACCCAACGGCAAGCTCGACCGCAAGGCCTTGCCTGCCGTGGATGCTGCCCTTGTGCAAAAGGTCTATGAGGCACCGGCCAATGCGCGGGAGCACCGTCTGGCCGCAGTCTGGGCCGATGTGTTGCGCCTTGAGCGGGTCGGGGTGAACGACAACTTCTTCGAGCTTGGGGGCGATTCCATCGTCTCGATTCAGGTCGTCGGACGTGCGCGCCAGCAGGGCCTGCACTTCACGCCCAAGGAGCTGTTCCAGCACCAGACCGTGCGCGGCCTGGCAGCGGTGCTGCGCGAAGGCGAGGGAGCGGTGAAGGCCGAGCAAGGTCCGCTGCTCGGGGGCATGCCATTGCTGCCGTTCCAGCAGTGGTTCTTCGACCAGCGCATGAGCGAGCCGCAGCACTGGAACCAGTCGCTGTTGCTGCGCGGCACCGAAACGATGGATGCCAGCGCATTGGAGCAGGCGCTGCTGGCACTGTACGCCCAGCACGACGCCCTGCGCCTGCGCTTTGCCGACGGCAGCGCCGAACACGGTCCGCTGCAG
>NZ_JAOCDI010000124.1:0-543 GCF_029840855.1 Pseudomonas sp. GD03862 | reverse complement strand
GGTTGTTGATCGGCAGACCGTCTTTGTTGGTCAGGGTGATCGTATAAGTGATCTCGCCGCCCTCGGTGACCGACGGGGTGGCGGTCAGTTTGGCCACCACTTCGTCGAGGGTGTCGGTCACTTGAACCGAAGCGTTGCCGCCCAATTCCAGGTTTTCGAACGCAGCACCAGTGGCGTCCACCGCCGAGTTGATGCCCAGGCTGATCTGGCCCGCATCCTGATAGACGTCATCGCCCTGCGCGTCGTGGGTGTACGGTGCGCTGGTTTCGCCGGCCTTGATGGTGACCTGAGCGTTGTTGCTCAGGGTCACGACCAGGTCGTGAGCCAGGGCGGTGTTGATGTGCACGGTGAACGTCGGTTTGACGTTCTCGGCCACCGAAGTCTGGTCAGCCGTGATGGTGACTTTGACGATATCGCCTTCGTTGCCTGGCGTACCTGGCTCGTCGGTCACCTCGGTGCTGACCGGGGTCTTGTCCAGATTCAGGTTTTCGAACTTCCACGCATCTGCGCCGCTGACCGCGTCGATGGCATTGACCACCGGCG
>NZ_JAOCDI010000123.1:0-601 GCF_029840855.1 Pseudomonas sp. GD03862 | reverse complement strand
TCAGGTCACCATCAAGGCTGGCGAAACCAGCGCGCCGTACACCCACGACGCGCAAGGCGATGACGTCTATCAGGATGCGGGCCAGATCAGCCTGGGTATCAACTCGGCGGTGGACGCCACTGGTGCTGCGTTCGAGAACCTGCAACTGGGCGGCAACGCTTCGGTTCAAGTGACCGACACCCTCGACGAAGTCGTGGCCAAGCTGACTGCCACCCCTTCGGTGACCGAAGGCGGTGAGATCACCTACACCATCACCCTGACCAACAAAGATGGTCTGCCGATCAACAACCACTCGGAGCTGTACTTCAAGCTGACCGACGGCACCACTGTCGTCGTGGCAGCCAACAGCACCACCGGTTCGGCGACTGTAGCCGCCCCGGACAACGTCTATGTCGGCACTAACCAGCCGGTGGTCAATGCCATCGAGGCCGTCAGCGGCGCAGATGCGTGGAAGTTCGAAAACCTGAACCTGGACAAGACCCCGGTCAGCACCGAGGTCACCGACGAGCCAGGTACCCCAGGCAGCGAAGGCGACATCGTCAAGGTCACCATCACGGCTGACCAGACTTCGGTGGCCGAGAACGTCAAACCGACGTTCACT
>NZ_JAOCDI010000122.1:0-640 GCF_029840855.1 Pseudomonas sp. GD03862 | reverse complement strand
AACCGCCGATTGGCAGGCACAACTGGCCGAGCATCTGCGCCGTGGCCTGCCGGACTACATGGTGCCGAACCAGTGGCTGGCACTGGACAGCCTGCCGCTGTCGCCCAACGGCAAGCTCGACCGCAAGGCCTTGCCGCGCCCGGACCAGACCGTCAAGGCTCGCGACTATCAGGCGCCGGCCACACCGACCGAAATCGCCCTGGCCGAGATCTGGCAAACCGTGCTGGGCGCAGGCCCGGTGGGAGTTACCGAGAATTTCTTCGCCCTGGGCGGCGACTCGATCATGTCGATCCAGGTGGTCAGTCGTGCGCGACAGGCCGGGATCCATATCACGCCCAAGGCATTGTTCCAGCACCAGACCGTGCAGCGCCTGGCGGCCGTGGCCCAGCTCGGGGAGGCGGTGGTGCCACGTATCGACCAGGGCCCGGTGACGGGCAGCGCGCCGCTGCTGCCGTTCCAGCAATGGTTCTTCGACCAGCGCATGAGCGAGCCGCAGCACTGGAACCAGTCGCTGTTGCTGCGCGGCACCGAAACGGTGGATGCCAGCGCATTGGAGCAGGCGCTGCTGGCACTGTACGCCCAGCACGACGCCCTGCGCCTGCGCTTTGCCGACGGCAGCGCCGAACACGGTCCGCTGCAA
>NZ_JAOCDI010000121.1:0-660 GCF_029840855.1 Pseudomonas sp. GD03862 | reverse complement strand
GCCGACCAGACCTCGGTGGCCGAGAACGTCAAACCGACGTTCACCGTGCACGTCAACCAACCGCTGGCCCACGACCTGGTCGTGACCCTGAGCAACAATGCCCAGGTCACCATCAAGGCCGGTGAAACCAGCGCGCCGTACACCCACGCTGCGCAGGGTGATGACGTTTACAACGACGCTGGCCAGATCAGCCTGGGCATCAATTCGGCAGTGGACGCCACTGGTGCGACCTTCGAGAACCTGCAACTGGGCGGCAACGCTTCGGTTCAAGTGACCGACACCACCGACGAAGTGGTGGCCAAGCTGACTGCGACCCCGTCGGTGACCGAAGGCGGCGAGATCACCTACACCATCACCCTGACCAACAAAGACGGTCTGCCGATCAACAACCACAGTGCATTGACCTTCACACTGAGCGACGGCAAAACCGTCATCACCGTGCCGGCCAACGGCACCGTGGGCACTGCCACCGTCACTGCCCCGGACAACGTCTACGTCGGTACCAACGACCCTGTCGTGATGTCGATCGCAACCGTTGGAGGCGCGGATGTCGGTAAGTTCGAACAGCTGACGCTGGACAAGACCCCGGTCAGCACGTCGGTGACCGACGAGCCAGGTACGCCAGGCAACGAAGGCGACCTGGTCAAGGTCACCATCACG
>NZ_JAOCDI010000120.1:0-776 GCF_029840855.1 Pseudomonas sp. GD03862 | reverse complement strand
AGCAGGCCTTCGGCACTTTCCACGCGGTGGCCGTTGGCGCCGTAGGCTTCGGCATATTTGACGAAGTCCGGGTTGCCGTAGTCCAGGCCGAAATCGGTGAAGCCCATGTTGGCCTGCTTCCAGCGGATCATGCCGTAGCCGTCGTCACGCAGGATCACCACGGTGATGTGCATGCCCAGACGTACTGCAGTTTCCAGTTCCTGGCTGTTCATCATGAAGCCGCCGTCGCCACACACCGAGATTACCGGGCGGTCCGGGTGCACCAGGTGCGCAGCCATTGCCGATGGCAGGCCGGCGCCCATGGTCGCCAGGGCGTTGTCCAGCAGCACGGTGTTTGGCTTGTGCGCTTTGTAGTTGCGGGCGAACCAGATCTTGTAGATGCCGTTGTCCAGGGCGACGATGCCTTCGGACGGCAGTACACGACGGATGTCAGCCACCATGCGCTGTGGGTAGACCGGGAAGCGGTCGTCGTCGGCGCCTTCGGCGATCTGTGCTTCGTTGGCCTCACGGATGGCCATCAGGCGGGTGAAGTCCCAGTGCGACGTGTCGTTCAGCGCTTCACTGATCTGCCACACGGCGTTGGCGATGTCGCCGATCACTTCTACTTGCGGGAAGTACACGGCATCGACTTCGGCAGAGCGGAAGTTGATGTGGATGACTTCGGTGCCGCCACGGACCATGAAGAACGGTGGCTTCTCGATCACATCGTGGCCGATGTTGATGATCAGGTCGGCGGCTTCGACGGCGCGGTGAACGAAGTCGCCCGACGACAGCGC
>NZ_JAOCDI010000012.1:0-134187 GCF_029840855.1 Pseudomonas sp. GD03862 | reverse complement strand
CTGGGGTTGCTGGCGGCGCGCTATCGAATCACCGAGCAGGCCATTACGGAAAATCCATTTAGCCAGGAAGTGCAGAGGTATCTGAAGAGCGGCATGGCGCAGGTTGAAGAGATGAAAGCGTTGCGCATCTCAGGAAGCCGCACGGTGTCCATCGAGCTGACCACCACTGCGCGCGTGAAACCCAACTTCCTTGGGTTACTCACCTCGGGCGGTGGTGGTGGTTTAAACGCGGGGATGCTGTGGTTCAACATCTTATCGCTCAAGACGGCCTACAACAGCCTGCAGAAGAGCGATGCACCGGAATACACCCTAGGGTTCGCCTCATCTGTTTTCGGGGTGATTGGTGCAGCGGCGGCAACGTTGGTCAGCGTGCGGGCGACGCAAAAGGCCATGATGTTGAAGTGGATCTCAACGGCGCCAGGCATGGCCTTTGGTAACGGCATCATCAACTTTCTGACGAGTAATCTTTTCGCGCGGGCATCAGGCTACCCGGCGATAATAATGGGGTTTTCCTCAGATATTTTTAAGGCAATACGTCAATGGCAGAACGGCAATCTTATTTCAGGCTTATATACAGCGGCTGCCAGCGCGACTACTGCTTTAGGTTCGATTCTTGTTCTAGAAGGAAGCCTTGCCATCGCAGGCACGACAGTCCTCATTCCCTTTGCAGGCTGGACAGCAGCTGGAATCGCCTTGATCGGAGCAACTTTGATCGGTGGAGGTCTATTCCTCTACTCAAAAGCTCACTCCCGCCTTCACAGTCCTTTAGAATTATGGGCCAGCAGAAGCATCTTCGGAACAAGGGAAAACGATGGAGAAATACGGGAGAATATAAAGTTAGACTTTGATAAAAAATTGCCACCCTTTCGCCACATCCACGAAGAAATCAAGTCATGGCAGATTGAATTTTTCTCACCGAAAGCATTGTTGGCACCGTACTCTGAGCAGCTCGGCTTAGGCGCCCTAACGACACATTTGGATATAAATAACAAATGGCCAACACCTGACTGGGCAACAATTATCCATACTCAGGTCACTAAACAAAACGCAACACTCGAGCTAACTATACTTTTACCAGAATTCGTAGTAGGTCAAAGCGAATGGTCAGGGAGTTTAGTGAGCCA
The DNA here is from genome assembly GCF_029840855.1 of Pseudomonas sp. GD03862. Taxonomy (NCBI): domain Bacteria; kingdom Pseudomonadati; phylum Pseudomonadota; class Gammaproteobacteria; order Pseudomonadales; family Pseudomonadaceae; genus Pseudomonas; species Pseudomonas sp. GD03862. The sequence continues at coordinate 133,063 of NZ_JAOCDI010000012.1, read as the reverse complement.
GAATCTCGACAGGCAGACAACCCCACTCCAAATAACCCCTGACTGCCATATCACCCAAGCAGGTTTATTACTTCATTACAAAACTGATGCTAGACAAATCAGGTCTGCCACGCTAACGATTAATTACTACGCCAACCAAGGACTGGATGACGACACTCCTTCTACTACCACTATTCATCTGGAACGCTAAACCTATGGCGACTATCTGGCTTTTTAATCAAGCCCACAATTCAGGATTCAAGCCAAAAATTTCCGGACAACTTATTCAAACAACCAGTTCACACTTATGCCTGCGCAACCCTTGGGTGTCCGACTCTGTATTCATGGGAAAAATCTACACTGCCATGTTTCTATTCACCTGGATATTATCATGTTACAATCTCATTAATGAAAATATAGACTACTCAATCAACGGCGGCGACATTTTCGTTGCCATCCTGATCTCACTTCCCTTTATTTTTACCCCATTCTTAGCCTACAGAATACTTTTCATAAAAAACTTATCGAACATATATTTAAATCGACACACAAAGAAAATCTACTATAAGCGATTCAAAAAACTCATAATATTTGACTGGAGCCAAGTCGCAGGCGGTCTTTTCAGTCGCACAGAATTCGGCGGTTCCTCCTTCACTACCAGCTATGCCCTCGCCTTCGCCCCCCGCCGCGAAGACGGCAGCCTGCATCAAAAAGACTGCCTCTGGGTCGACAGCAACGAACCCACCGAACCCGGCGTCAAGCATGTCGCCGAAGTGTGGGAATACCTCCGCCACTTCATGGACCACGGCCCGGACAAACTCCCCCCGCCCGGTGAACCCAACTGGTGGCACAAGCCACTGCACGCCATCTGCCTGACCCCGGCAGAAGCCTGGCGCCACTACGCCCCTTGGCGAACCGGCGAGCCCGGTGAAATGCAGGGCAAAAAGAACTGGCAATTGCCGTTCTGGGCGGTGCTGTTCCCCTACAACCTGACCGTCGCCTTCTGTTGGTACTGTGTCTGCAAGCTTTTCAATGTCCGTGCAGCGCCACCACCGGCGGAGGCTTTCGAAGGGGGGCCTGCTAAGCCCGAATAGTCACCACCTGAAGTGGATAGGAAGAGAACGCTATGCGCCTGGATGGCAACGCGGCAAGACAGAATGGGGATGGCGCCCAGATCAAAGGGCTGTAGGACGGCTCCTGACTTATCGCAGGCAAGCCAGCGTCCACAGGTTCGGCACAAATCTCAAGAGCGGTGCAATACCTGTGGCGCTGGCTTGCCGGCGATGATTGGGCGCAGCGCCTGTCAGGCGAACTTGGCCCGGGCCGCGTGCAGTTTCTTGTAGCTGTCGATCAGGCGCAGGTGGCGATCAAGGCCTTCGAGCTTCATGCTGGTCGGGGTCAGGCCATGGAAGCGCACACTGCCGTCCAACGAGCCCAATACCGCGTCCATGCGCGCATTGCCGAACATACGGCGGAAGTTGGCTTCGTAGTCATCCATCTCCAGTTCGTCATCCAGTTGCACTTCCAGCACCACGTTCAGCGCCTGGTAGAACAGGCCGCGGTCTACGGTGTTGTCGTTGAACTGCAAGAATGCCTCGACCAGTTCCTTGGCATCCTCGAAACGCTGCACCGCGAGGCAGATCAGCAGCTTCAGTTCGAGAATGGTCAGTTGGCCCCACACTGTGTTCTCGTCGAACTCCACACCAATCAGCGTGGTGATGGTGGTGTAGTCATCCACATCGCAGTTGTCCAGGCGCTTGAGCAGCAGCTTCAGCGAGCGGCTGTCGAGGCTGTGCAGGTTGAGGATGTCGGCACGGAACGACAAGGCGCGGTTGGTGTTGTCCCAGATCAGGTCCTCGACCGGGTAGATTTCCGAGTAGCCTGGCACCAGGATACGGCACGCGGTGGCACCAAGGTTGTCGTACACCGCCATGTACACTTCCTTGCCCAGGTCTTCGAGGATGCCGAACAGGGTTGCGGCCTCTTGCTGGTTGGAGTCCTCGCCGTGCCCGGAGAAGTCCCACTCGACGAATTCGAAGTCGGCCTTGGCGCTGAAGAAGCGCCACGACACCACGCCGCTAGAGTCGATGAAATGCTCGACGAAGTTGTTCGGCTCGGTCAGCGCGTGGCTTTCGAAGGTGGGTTGCGGCAGGTCGTTCAGGCCTTCGAAGCTGCGGCCCTGCAGCAGTTCGGTGAGGCTGCGCTCCAGCGCCACTTCCAGGCTCGGGTGGGCACCGAACGAGGCAAACACGCCACCCGTGCGCGGGTTCATCAAGGTCACGCACATGACCGGGAACTCGCCCCCCAGCGACGCATCCTTGACCAGTACCGGGAAGCCTTGCTCTTCCAGGCCCTGGATGCCAGCGAGGATCGCCGGGTATTTGGCCAGCACCTCTGGCGGCACGTCCGGCAGGCACAACTCACCCTCGAGGATTTCGCGCTTCACCGCGCGCTCGAAGATTTCCGACAGGCACTGCACCTGCGCCTCAGCCAAGGTGTTGCCCGCGCTCATGCCATTGCTGAGGAACAGGTTTTCGATCAGGTTGGACGGGAAGTACACCACCTGCTGGTCGGACTGGCGCACGAACGGCAGCGAACAGATGCCCCGCGCCGTGTTACCCGAGTTGGTGTCATACAGGTGCGAACCACGCAGCTCCCCGTCAGGGTTGTAGATCGCCAGGCAGTGCTCATCGAGGATCTCGGCCGGCAACGCGTCGCGCGGGCCCGGCTTGAACCACTGCTCGTTCGGGTAGTGCACGAACGGGGCGTTGGCCAGGTCTTCGCCCCAGAACTGGTCGTTGTAGAAGAAGTTGCAGTTGAGGCGCTCGATGAACTCGCCCAGCGCCGAGGCCAGCGCAGCCTCCTTGGTGGCGCCTTTACCGTTGGTAAAGCACATCGGTGACTGCGCATCGCGTACGTGCAGCGACCAGACGTTGGGCACAATGTTGCGCCACGAGGCGATCTCGATCTTCATCCCCAGCCCGGCGAGGATGCCCGACATGTTGGCAATGGTCTGCTCCAGCGGCAGGTCCTTGCCGGGGATATAGGTGCTGGTGTCCGACACCGGCATCAGCAGCCCCTGGGCATCAGCATCGAGGTTGTCGACCACTTCGATCACGAACTCAGGGCCGGTCTGCACCACCTTTTTTACCGTGCAGCGGTCGATGGAGCGCAGGATGCCTTGACGGTCCTTGTCGGAGATGTCCTCGGGCAGTTCGACCTGGATCTTGAAGATCTGGTTGTAGCGGTTTTCCGGATCGACGATGTTGTTCTGCGACAGGCGGATGTTTTCGGTGGGAATATCGCGGGTCTGGCAGTACAGCTTGACGAAGTAAGCCGCGCACAAGGCCGAAGACGCCAGGAAATAGTCGAACGGGCCGGGGGCCGAACCATCGCCTTTGTAGCGGATAGGTTGGTCGGCGATCACCGTGAAGTCATCGAATTTGGCTTCGAGACGGAGATTGTCGAGAAAATTGACCTTGATTTCCATGCGGGATTACCGTGATTTAAGCGTGCAAAACGAAATTGGCCGGCATTATCCGGGTTTTCGTTGCGCAAGTCCTGTTCAACGCCGACTGCAGGCTTGATTTTTCGAAGCTGGCTTGCGTATTCCGCCGGATTACTTGCCTGATCCTCTGAAGCCACCCCCGCCACCAGACCAGCGGTCATCCTGCTGTGCTAGCGTTTCTGCACCGGGGGACAACGTATTCCCCATGCAGATAAAACACAGCGACAACAACCGTGACGGGCAGGTGAAACCATGGAACTACGCATCAACCAGAAGACCTATCAGGTCGAGGCGGACGCCGACACGCCCCTGCTGTGGGTAATCCGCGATGACTTGGGGCTGACCGGCACCAAGTATGGCTGCGGCTTGGCCCAGTGCGGCGCCTGTTCGGTGCTGGTGGACGGTAATGTGGTGCGCGCCTGCGTTACCCCGGTGGCCGGTGTGGTGGGGCGTGAGGTCACCACCATCGAGGCGATCGAAGCCGACCCCGTCGGCAAACGGGTGGTCGCCGCCTGGGTTGAGCACCAGGTGGCTCAATGCGGCTATTGTCAGTCCGGCCAGGTAATGGCAGCCACGGCGCTGCTCAAGCACACGCCCAAACCCAGCGATGCGCAGATCGATGCAGCCATGGTCAACCTGTGCCGATGCGGCACCTACAACGCCATCCATGCCGCCGTGCATGACCTGGCCCAGGGGGAGCAGGCCTGATGAACACGCCAGTCGATACACCCGCCGAACTGCTCAGGCTGCAGCGGGGCGAAACGGTCAACCTGTCACGTCGGCGCTTTCTTGCCGGCACCGCAGTCGGTGCCCTGGTGCTAGGTTTCGGCCTGCCCATGGGCTCGGCCCGCGTGCAGGCAGCAGCCGCCGCTGCGGCAACGGCTGAACGCGGCACTCAGGTGCCCGCATTTCTGGAGATTCGCCCGGACGGCACGGTGCGCCTGCTGAGCCCCTTCATGGAAGGCGGACAAGGCCCTTTCACCGCCATGGCGCAGATTGTGGGTGAAGAGCTGGATGTCGACCCGGCCCATTTCGTGGTCGATAGCGCGCCACCGGGCGAAGCCTACGTGGTGATGGAGAACGGCATGCGCATCACCGGTGGCAGCATGTCGGTACGCATGAGCTACCCGACCATGCGCCGCCTGGGCGCGCTCGCCCGGGGCATGCTGCTGCAGGCGGGCGCCGAACACCTGGGTGTACCGGTCGATGAGCTTTCTACCACGCCGGGTAACGTAGTACATACCACGACCGGACGTTCCGTACCCTACGGTGAGCTGGCCGGTCGCGCCATGGACCTGCCAGTGCCCGACCCGGCCAGCGTCAAGCTGCGCGACCCCAGCCAGTTTCGCTGGATTGGAAAGCCCGTACGCCGCCTGGATGCCTACGACAAGTCCACCGGCAAGGCCCAGTACTGCATCGACATCAAGGTCGACGGCATGCTCCACGCTGCCGTGCAGCATGCACCGCGCCTGGGCATGACGGTTGGCAGCCTGCGCAACGAAGACCAGGTCAAGGCCATGAAAGGCGTACATTCTGTGCATCAGCTGCCAGGCGCCGTGGCTGTGGTCGCCGAGCGCTGGTGGCACGCCAAGCGTGCAGTGGAGGCGATTCAGGTGGACTGGAAAGAACCGGCCGTCGACAGCAAAGTGCGACCGATGCCGGCCGATTTTTCCAGCGACGCCTGGCGCGAACACCTCGCGACGGTGCAAGGGCCATCCCGTGATGAAGAGAACGAAGGGGATATTGCCGGCGCCTTGGCCAACGCCAAGACCAAGGTCGAGGCCAGCTACCACAACCAGTACCTGAACCATGCCCAGCTGGAGCCACCGTCCGCCCTCGCCCGCTTCAACCCGGACGGCAGCCTCGACGTCTGGCTGCCCAACCAGGCCCCGGACATGTTCCGTGACGACATTGCCAGACGCACCGGCCTGGAGCCTGCACAAATCAACCTGCACTCGCCGCTGCTGGGCGGCTTCTTTGGCCGCCACTTCCTGTACGACTCTGCCAACCCCTACCCGCAGGCCATTGCCCTGGCCAAAGCAGTTGGCCGGCCGGTGAAGCTTATCTGGAGTCGCGAAGAGGAGTTCTTGCGCGATGTACTGCGCCCCGTCGCAGTGGTGAAGTTCCGCGCCGGGCTGGACGCAGACGGTATGCCAGTGGCGCTCGAGGCGGTCAGCGCCACCGAGGGCCCAACCGAGGCCCTTGCTGGAAAACAAGGGGAGAAGATCGACCCGACCGCACTTGAGGGGCTGTCGGGCAAGTCCTACGCCATCGCCAACAAGCGCATTGCCCAGATCTATGTCAAAGGTCCGGCCATGCTTGGTTACTGGCGCTCGGTAGGTAACTCGCTGAACGACTTCTTCTACGAATCATTCCTGGACGAACTGGCGGACAAAGGTGGCAAGGACCCGTTTGAACTGCGCCTGCACCTGCTGCGCGACAACCCAAGACTGACCAACCTGCTGAACGCAGTGGCCGACTTGTCCGGCGGCTGGAAGCGCGGACCGTTCACCGCCGAGGACGGCAGCAAGCGCGCACGCGGCGTGGCCATGGCCTCACCGTTTGGCTCGGAGGCTGCGGTCATTGCCGAGGTTTCGATCGACAACGGCCAGGTCAGGGTGCACGACATCTGGCAAGCCATCGACCCGGGCAGCATCGTCAACCCGGCGATCATCGAGCACCAGGTCAACGGCGCCGTAGCCCTGGGCCTGTCGCAGACGCTGGTGGAAGAAGCGGTGTACGTGGATGGCAAGCCGCGCGCACGCAATTACGACCTGTACCCGATCCTGCCGCCTTCGCGCATGGCGCGGGTGCATGTGCGCATCATCGAAAGCGGGGCGAAGATGGGCGGCATCGGCGAACCACCGCTGCCCGCCGTGGCCCCGGCGGTGGCCAACGCGGTCGCGCAGCTCACCGGCCAGCGCGTGCGCAGTTTGCCATTGAGCCGCCACACCTTCAGCTGATCGCACAAGGGACGCCTCATGACCCATCGTTTCGCAAGAACCGCTGGCTGGCTGGCGCTGCCGTGCCTGATCGCGGCGGGCCTGCTGGCCTGGTATGTCACCCGTGAGCCCGCATCACCGTTTGCCGACGCACAGGCCACTGCTGCCGACCCGGCGCTGGTCAGCCGCGGTGAATACGTAGCCCGGCTCAGTGACTGCGTGGCCTGCCATAGCCTGCCGGATGGCAAACCGTTCGCCGGCGGACTGGAAATGGCCACCCCGCTGGGGGCAATCCACGCCACCAACATTACCCCCGACCGCGACAGCGGCATCGGTAACTACACCCTGGCCGACTTCGACCGCGCCGTGCGCCAGGGTGTCGCGCCGGGTGGCCGACGGCTGTACCCGGCGATGCCTTACCCGTCCTACGCCAAGCTCAGCGATGATGATGTCAAGGCGCTGTATGCGTTCTTCATGCACGGCGTGCAACCGGCGCGGCAGGCCAACCTGGGCAGCGACATCCCCTGGCCGCTGAACCTGCGCTGGCCCATCGCCTTGTGGAACGGCCTGTTCGCCACCACCACGCCTTACACCGACAAGGCCGGGCAGGATGCACAGTGGAACCGTGGCGCCTATATCGTCCAGGGCCCCGGGCACTGCGGCAGTTGCCATACGCCACGTGGCCTGGCCTTCAATGAAAAGGCGCTGGATGACAGCGGCAAGCCGTTCCTGTCCGGCGCACTGCTCGACGGCTGGTATGCACCCAGCCTGCGCGCCGACCACAACACCGGGCTGGGGCGCTGGAGCGAGGCAGAGATCGCGCAGTTCCTGAAGACCGGGCGCAACCGGCATGCAGTGGTATATGGTTCGATGACCGAGGCGTTCAACAACTCCACGCAATTCATGCATGATGACGACCTGGCTGCCATCGCTCACTACCTGAAGTCGCTGCCCGGCGACCCCCAACGGGACGGCGCGCCATGGCAATACCAGGCCGAATCGCTAGCGACACGGCTGGACAGCCCGGGAGCGCGCACCTACGTGACACGCTGTGCGTCGTGCCATGGCCTGGACGGCAAGGGCCAGGCCGAATGGATGCCGCCCTTGGCCGGGGCGACCTCGGCACTGGCCAAGGAGAGCGACTCGGCAATCAATATCACGCTCAATGGTTCGCAGCGGGTGGTGGCTGCAGGGGTGCCGGACGCCTATCGCATGCCGGCTTTGCGCGAGCAGTTGAGTGATCAGGAGATTGCCGACGTGCTCAGCTTTGTACGTACGGCCTGGGGCAACCAGGGGGGTGCGGTGGATGCGCAGGCGGTAGGCAAGTTGCGTGGGCATACCGACCCGGCCAGCAGCAGCCCAATCATCTTGCATATGCGTTGAATTGGAGTGGCACATGTACCGACGCGAGGCTGCCCCCACGAAAACCGCGCAGCGCATGAGCCACTCTGTCACTGCCACCGCTCCAGATTCTGTTTCAACCACTGCTCGGGCAAGGCCCCGCCAACGATCTTCGCCATCTCCCGCGCCAGCGCCTCACGCAGCAGTGGCCGGTTGCAAGGCGACTCATGTGAGATTGCCAGGTACAACCCTTCGCTGGACACGGGTGGCTGCAAAACCTGCACAGTGGCTGCGATGCCCAATGTGCGCGCCAGCGCCATGCCAGGATACTGCTCGTACACCACGTAATCGCTGCGCTTGAGCATCAGCTTCTCGAACGCCTGCCTGGCAGTGGGCACCGCTTCGAGGGTGAGATTGGCCTGGGCGTATTCATCGAACTGTTGGCCGTGGCTGTTGTTGACCAGAGTGCCACCCTTGCGGCCTTTGAGGTCGGCCCATTGCTGGTAGGCAAAGGCATTTTCCTGGCGCACCCAGATGACGCTGGGCGTGCGCAAAAACGGCGGGGCGATGAAGTCCACATGCTGCCGGCGCGCTTCGGTCAGGAAATACCCGGCCATCAAGTCGATCCGCCCGGTGCGCACTTCTTCCTGGGCTCGCGACCACGGCCCGGCGTAAACCACCTCTATGTCCAGCCCCAGCTGCTTGCCCAGGTATTTGAGCAGGTCGGCATTGGCACCGATCAGTCGTTGAGGGTTCAGCGGGTCGCGCCACAGGTACGGGGGGTATTCCGGGTTTCCTGTGGCGGTCAGCCGTAGACATGCATCATCCGCTGTTGCAGCCAGGGGCAGCAGTGACAGGCACATCAGGAGCAAGACGTGGCGGAAGCAACGCTCGATCATCTACGACCCTCGGCACATGAAACACCCGGCGATCCGGCGTAGTGGCCAAAGGCTGCCACCTGCCGTGGTCGCCTGCAGCTATCATCTGCGCGCTGTAGACAGTCTGGACCATCAGCAACCCGCAGACGAGCCTTTCATCGTCCCGTTGATAAATCTGCCGAAGGACACACAGTGAGCGCCTGCACGGCCGGCGACAAACTGGGCGTTTCAGGCACCCTGCCGTCGCATCGCCAGGATCGCCGCGCCAAAACCGATAAAGGTGGTGCCCACCACCCGGTTCACCCAGCGCGACAGCGACGGCCGGGTCAGCACCCCCTTGGCCCGCGCAGCCAGGGCGGCATACGCGCTTAGCGAAGTGAGCGACAAGGCCACGAAAATCCCGGTCAAGGTCAGGAACTGCGGCAACAGCGCAGCCCCTTGGTCGATGAACTGCGGGAACAGTGCAGTAAAGAACATGGTCGCCTTCGGGTTGGTCACTGCAGTGAGAAAGGCCGATTTGAACAGTTTCAGCGGCGTGGGCCGCACCTTGGCTGAACGCTCTGCGGCACCCTGCTCCAGCATCGGGCTCTTCTTCAGCAGTTGGCGCGCCCCCAGGTAGAACAGATAGCCCGCCCCCAGGATCTTCACGGCATTGAACAGTACTTCAGAACTGGCCAGCAGTGCGCCTAGCCCCAGCATGGCCGCTGCCGACAGACAGAACAGACCCGTGCCATTGCCCAGCGACGACCAGATCGCGCTGCGCTGGCCATGGGCAAGGCTGTTGTTGATAGCCATCAAGGTGGCAGGGCCGGGGCTGGCGATCGCGATGGCGGCGACCAGGGTAAACGCGAACAGCGAGTGAGAATCCATTTTCAGGCTCGCCAGACAAACAGGAAAGGCTGCGTCTATTGCACGCAGGTTCAGCCGGCATTCTGCCGCTTGGCCGCCTTTTTGGCGATAGCCTTCATTCGCGTCGCCGCACGCTGCACAGTGGCCATTTTCTCGGGCCGCTTCATGCCCCGCCACTTGCGGATTTCGTCACGGGTACGGCCGCAGCTCACGCACAGTTCGCTGTTGAGCTGGCATAACGAGACGCAGGGGTTGTCGATGTCTTTGGCCATGCCACTGCTCAGCCAGGCAGTTCTGCCCGCGCACGTTCACCTGCGCTGTGGAACACCTGGCGCACTTCCTCGGCCTTGACCTTGGTTACCGACCTGGCTGCCAGCAACTCTTCGACCACGCGCAAGCCCTGCTCCAGGGCTGTTGCCAGTTGCTCGGCGTCGGAGGCGTCAGCGATATCACCCAGATAAGGAGCGATGAGATACACGTAACGGTCCTGCAGCTTGAGCGCTTCCAGCGCGTCGAGGGCTTTCTGGAACCGATCGGCAGCGGCAGGGCTCATGCTCAATTTATCGAAATGAATCAGGCTCACACGGTCAGTGGCCATTATGACGAATCTCCGTTTCCTGGTGCGGCCAGGCCCGCAAGCAGCAGCGCTTCTACGATGCTCGTATGTGCGGTCCCGGGTTATGCCCATCAGGGTACCAGAAGCCGAGGCAGAAAGGGCCATTGCCCCCAGAACTAAAAGTATTTGCCAAGTCGCGCAATGGACGCCCCATGGCGTTATGGGGACATGAGCCGCTATCTGCTGCGCAGGATAATCCCGCCAGCAATCCACCCCGCCGAGGCCGTCATCGTGCTCGGCAGCCCACACAACAAGCCTGCGCGTCCAGGCAATACACAAATGGGGCCTCATCATACATGGCAAAGGAACACATCCCCGAAACACTCGATCTTGGCGTCACAGACCCCTCGAAAACCGCAGAAGCCCGCCAGGATCGACATTTCGAGGGCAAGCTTGACTGGATCGTCTTTGGTTTCACCAGCCTCCTGGCCATCGCTTTCGTGCTCTGGGGCTTCCTCAACCAGGCCAGCCTGGCCAGCAGCGCCTCCAGCGCGCAATCCTGGGTCATTCTCAATTTCGGCTGGTTCTTCGTGCTCACCTCCTCCCTCTTCGTGGTGTTCGTGCTGTGGCTGGCCGCCAGCCGTTACGGGCGGGTGCCGCTGGGCCGCGATGGCGAACAGCCAGAGTTCCGCACGGTGTCCTGGGTCGCGATGATGTTCAGCGCCGGCATGGGCATCGGCCTGATGTTCTTCGGCGTGGCCGAGCCGCTGTCGCACTACATATCGCCGCCGCCCGGCTCGGCCAGCGGGCAGACCAGCGAAGCGATGCAGGTGGCAATGGCCACTACCTTGTTCCACTGGACCCTGCACCCTTGGGCCATGTACGCCATCGTCGGCCTGGTAATCGCCTACGGCACCTTCCGCCGTGGCCGCTCGCAGCTGATTTCCGCCGCCTTCCGGCCGCTGATCGGCAAGCACGCAAACGGCCCTCTCGGCCGCCTGATCGACATGATGGCGATCTTCGCCACGCTGTTCGGCTCGGCCGCCTCGCTGGGCCTAGGGGCGCTGCAGATTGCCGGCGGCCTGGAATACAACGGCTGGATCGAAAGCCCCGGTAAACTGTTCTACATCTCGATCATCACCCTGCTGACCATTGCCTTCGTGACCTCGGCGGTGTCGGGCATCGGCAAGGGTATCCAGTGGCTGTCCAACACCAACATGGTGCTGGCCCTGGTGCTGGCGGTGTTCGTGTTCATGGTCGGGCCGACGCTGCTGATGCTCAATCTTTTGCCGACCTCGCTCGGCATCTACATCAAGATGCTGCCGGAAATGATGGCCCGCACCAACGCCAGCGGCGGCGAGCAGATGAACAGCTGGCTGGCCGGCTGGACCGTGTTTTACTGGGCCTGGTGGATCTCCTGGACGCCTTTCGTGGGCATGTTCATCGCCCGCATCAGCCGCGGTCGCACCATTCGACAGTTCGTTACCGGGGTGCTGCTGGTGCCAAGCCTGGTCAGCCTGGTGTGGTTCACCATCTTCGGTGGCGCCGCCATCGAGGCCGTGCGCGAGGGCGCCTTCCAGCTGGCCAACGGTGCGGTCAACAGTAACCACGCGCTGTACCAGTTGCTGGACAGCTACCCGCTGGCCTCGGCAACCTCGGTGCTGGTGATGATCCTGGTGGGCATCTTTTTTGTTTCGGGTGCCGACGCCGCCTCGCTGGTGATGGGCACGCTGTCGGAACACGGCACCACCGCGCCATCGCGACGCACAGTGATTTTCTGGGGGACGCTGACCGGTACGGTGGCGGCGATCATGCTGGCGATCGGCGACCCAGGCAACCCTGGCGAGGCGCTGACCGGGCTGCAGAACTTGACCATCGTCGTGGCCTTGCCATTCGTGGTGGTGATGGTGCTGCTATGCCTGGCGCTGTACCGCGACCTGCGCAAGGACCCGATGATGCTGCGCCACCTGCGCGGCAACGAGCTGATCGAGAAGGCCGTACTGTATGGCGCGGTGAAGCATGGGGAAGAGTTCTACATTGTGGTGCAGGAGAAGAAGGCGTCGGCCAAGACAGCGGCAGAGGCCGAAGTAACCAGCAACTGACGGCGTCAACCCGAAGACCACGGGCTGCTACGCAGCCCGTTCGCGATGCGAGACCGCGCCTGCTGAAACATGGATCTGCTTCAACCTTTCAACGCCGCCGCTATCTTGGCCACATCGATCTTGCCCATCTGCATCATGGCCTCGAACGCACGCTTGGCCGCCGCACGGTCGGGGTGGCCGATGGCTTCGATGAGGATGCGTGGAGTGATCTGCCACGAAATCCCCCATTTGTCCTTGCACCAGCCGCAAACGCTGGCCTCGCCGTCGTTGCCGACAATGGCATCCCACAAGCGGTCGGTCTCTGCCTGGTCCGCGGTACTGACCTGGAACGAAAACGCCTCACAGTGCTTGAAGGCCGAGCCGCCATTGAGCCCCACGCAAGGGATACCCATTACCGTGAATTCCACGGTGATCACATCGCCCTGCTTGCCTGAAGGGTAATCGGCGGGTGCCTGGTGCACAGCGACAACCCGGCTATCGGGGAAAGTTCGGGCGTAGAAGTTCGCCGCCTCTTCGGCATCGTGGTCGTACCACAGGCAGATGGTGTTCTTGGCAGTCATGGTCTTGCTCCAAGATCGAAGGTGAGCCTTGAGTCTAGCCTCATAGCCCCGACGTACCGGTTCTGCAGACATTTCCGACATCAGGTAATGAACCTGCTGACAAAAAAACGGTCTTTCGCTGACGGTCAACTCACCGACCGGTTCATCGGCCCAGTCACCGGGCCTACTTTTTGTCCTGTTTCAGCGAAGACTTAACATGCCCGATTCCCGCCCAAATGCTTCCGCCCTTCCTGCCCTGCGCATCGGCCTGATTGCCGCCTTGGTGAGTCTTGTCGCACCCGTGCACGCCGAAGAGCCTGCCAGCGACGCACGCTGGGTCAGTGACAGCCTGAGCACCTACGTGCGCAGCGGCCCGACCGACGGGCACCGCATTGTCGGCACGCTCAAGTCCGGGCAGAAGCTGACCCTGCTCGGCAGCCAGGGCAATTACAGCCAGGTGCGCGGGCAGAACGGCGATGTGGTGTGGATCCTCAGCAACGACCTGCAGACAGTGCCCGGGCAGAACGAGCGCCTGCCATTGCTCGATGCCCAGGTCGCCGAACTGACCGGGCAGTTGAAGACCATCGACGACAGCTGGAAGAACCGCGTACAGGGCATGCAGGAAACGCTTGATTCGCGCAAGCAGCTGATTGACGAGTTGGAGGCACGCAACAAGGCACTGAACGAGCAGCTCGATCAGAGCCAGTCGGACCTGCGCGATACCCAGGCCCGCCTGGGGGATGAGAACAAGCAGGTGATGATGCGCTACATGGTGTATGGCGGCAGCATTGCCGGTGCAGGCTTGCTGGCGGGGCTGATCCTGCCGGCACTGACCCGTGGGCGCAAGAAGAACGATCGCTGGTTCTGAGTTTGGCAAGGCGTCGGGGCTGGAACGTGCGTACCTGCCGCAGGTCTTGCCGCAGCGCAATCGCCCCTACAGCAACCGCTCCAGCGCCTCCAGCACATACCCCGTGGCCCGCTCCACCTGCCCTTCCCGACACGCAATACCCAGCTGCCGCCACAACCCCGGCCGCAGCGGTCGGCGGGCAATGCGCCGGTCCAGTTCGGTCGCCTCCCCCTCCTGCGGCAACAAGGTCGCCCCGTACCCGGCGCCGACCAGGCTTTTGATCGCATCGTTGTAGTTCAGCTCGATCCGCGGTTCGGGGTACAACCCAGCCGCTGCAAACCACTCGCCGGTAACCCGCGACAGCTGGGTGGTGCTGTCGTTGAGAATCAACGCCCGTTGCGCCAGCCAGGCCGGGGTGATCCTGGCCGGTGGCTGCCAGTCGGCCGGCACATACGCCAGGATCGGGTCGCGCCGCCAGGGGGTAACCGTCAGCCCTTTGCCGGCCACCTGCGGCAAGGCCACAAGGCCGATATCCAGCGTGCCCTCACGCAAGCGCGCGAGCGACGCCTGGGAGGTCAGCACCTGAACCTGCACATCGATCCCCGGGTGCTCCACACGCAGGCGCGCCAGCGCCTGCGGCAGCAAATGGGCGATGGCACCGGTGGAGGCGCCCAGCCGCACACGCCCGGTCAACCCTTCGACCTGCCGGCGTACTTCGTCCAGCGCCAAGTCAGCGTCCGCCAGCAGGCGTCGGGCACGCCCCAGCAGTGTTTCACCGATGACGGTAGGCCGCACCTGGCCGCGGGTGCGGGTGAGCAACGGGGCGCCGATACGCGCCTCCAACTCGGCCACGTGCAAGCTGATGGTGGGCGGCGCCAGGTTAAGCTGGCGGGCGGCCTCGGCAAAGGAGCCCAGGTCGGTGATGACCACCAATGTGCGGAGGCGGTCGAGGCTGATTTCGCGCATTGTTCAGAGCCGGCCCTTTTGCGGGTAAACCCACAGGTTCACCACGCGTTTCAAAACTCATTCAGAAAACCTGAATGTATCGATCATCATATTCAAATTTTCATTACCAACGCTACGGGCGAGCATAGGCTATCTTTCCCCAACCGGACCCCGAGCATGCACACCCCTGTTGTTTTCATCGACGGCGACCAAGGCACCACAGGCCTGCAGATCCATGCCCGCCTGCAGGGCCGTAGCGATCTTCGCCTGTTGACCCTCCCCGAGGCCGAGCGCAAGGACCCGCAACGCCGCCGCGAAGCGATCAACAGCGCCGACATCGCCCTGCTGTGCCTGCCCGACGACGCCGCCCGCGAGGCCGTGGCCGCAATCCACAACCCACAGGTGCGGGTGATCGACGCCAGCTCGGCGCACCGCACCGCACCAGGCTGGGTATATGGCCTGCCGGAGCTTGACGAACAGCAAGCCGAGCGCATCGCGCAAAGCACGCGTGTCAGCAATCCCGGCTGCTATCCCACCGGCGCCATCGCGCTGCTGCACCCACTGGTCAAGGCTGGCTTGCTGCCTGCGGACTACCCCCTGAACATCCACGCCGTGTCTGGCTACTCCGGCGGTGGTCGCGCGGCGGTCGAGCGGCACGAACAGCCCGGCGCCGCCAAAGCGCCGGCGCTACAGCTGTATGGCCTGGAGCTGGCGCACAAGCACGTACCGGAGATCCAGCAGCACGCGGGGTTGTCGGCGCGGCCGATGTTCATGCCCGGCTATGGCGCCTACCGCCAAGGCATCGTGCTGAGCATTCCGCTGCAGCTTCGCCTGCTGCCTGGACAGGTCAGCGCCGAGCATTTGCAAGCCTGCCTGGAACAGCATTACCAGGGTGCCCGCCATGTTCAGGTGATGCCTCTGCATCAGAGCGGCGCTGCGGCAAACCTCGACCCCGAGGCATTGAACGACAGCAATGACCTGCGCCTGGCGCTGTACGCCAACCCCGAGCATGGCCAGGTACTGCTCACGGCGGTGTTCGACAACCTGGGCAAAGGTGCCTCTGGTGCTGCCGTGCAGAACCTCGACCTGATGCTCGGTGCCTTACAGGCACACGGCTGATACGGCAAAAACGGTTAGACTGTACAACCCGCGCCAACACAGCGCGGGTCGTATTCTCATCCGCCGGAGCCCCCAGATGTTCATCCTGAGCCGCCTCGACAGCGTGCCGCCCGAATCTTTCCAGAACCAGATCCGCGAGCTGGTCATTCACAATGTCGGCGATTTGAGCAGTGTCGCCATCGCCGTCGACAACCCGCTGTACCCGCTGTACCAGTACGGCGTCGGCATGGAAGTCCACCAGTACCTGCAAGCGCTGGACGGCACCCGCGGTCTGGCCGTGGCGCTTACCCTGGCGCTGGATGCCGAAGCACCGGACCAGTTGCTGGGCTTTGCGCTGTCGCTGCCAGCCCAGGACGATGGGCAGGCCTGTGCATTGGCCTTTCTGGCCGTGTGCGCCAGCCATCGCCGCCAGGGCATCGCCCGTGCTCTGCTGGGCGACCTGCGCTCACGCCATGCCTGCGTAGAGCTGAACGCCTTTGCCAACCAGGTGCCGTGGTTCGAGGCGATGGGCATGCAAGTGGTGGCCGCCAACGGCCCGCAGGTGCTGATGAGCAGTACCGGCCACCCCAGTGGTGCGCTGATCGGGCGCCTGGACATTGCGCCGATTTATCAGACGGCTGAAGTGCTGCAGATTCACACCTATCTGCTTAACCAGCAGGGTGAGGATGCGATGATCGAAGCGGAGCAGATGCGCGATGAGCGGCTGGATGAGCTGACCGCTCAAGCCCAGGAATGTGTGCGCCAGCGCAAGAACGTGCATTGATCCAAAGGCCTGTTCGCGGGCTTGCCCGCTCCCACAGGAATACCGTAAGGCCCAAGGCCGGTGATGTACCTGTGGGAGCGGGCGAGCCCGCGAAGAAGCCCCATTGGCCTTTCAGCCATGCACCCAGCGCCGATGCAGCCCACGCGCCAGGGCATCCAGCACAAACCCCAGCACGCCAATCAGCAGCACCATGGCCATCAGTTCGGAATACGCCAGCCGGTCACGGGTATCAAGAATGAAATACCCAAGCCCCGCACTCACCCCAAGCATTTCGCACGGCACCAGCACAATCCACAGAATACCGATGGCCAGGCGCACCCCCGTCAGCACGTGA
This sequence comes from Pseudomonas sp. GD03862, assembly GCF_029840855.1. NCBI lineage: Bacteria > Pseudomonadati > Pseudomonadota > Gammaproteobacteria > Pseudomonadales > Pseudomonadaceae > Pseudomonas > Pseudomonas sp. GD03862. The sequence continues at coordinate 116,361 of NZ_JAOCDI010000012.1, read as the reverse complement.
CCGATCACCCCCGGCACAATCACCTTGCACAAGGTTTCCCAGCGCGTGGCACTCAAGCTGCGGCTCAGTTGCAGCCAGCGCGGGTCCAGTTGGCGCACCCCAGCCGCCGTGTTCAGCAAGATCGGCCACAACGCGGCAAACGCCAGCAGGAAGTAGATCGGCTGGTCACCCACGCCCATCAGCATCACCACCACAGGCATCCACGACAATGGCGATATCATGCGCAGAAACTGAAATGCCGGCGTGGTCGCTGCCTCCAGGTGCCGGTAGCTGCCTACCAGCAAGCCCAGCGGCACGCCCATCAGCAGCGCCAGCAGCAGCCCAATCAGGATGCGCTTGAGGCTGACCCAGATATGCCCATAGACCTCGCCCTGCCCCAGCAGCTCGACCAGGCTGGCCAAGGTTGCCGCCGGCGAAAAGCGCGCCGACAGGCCGTCGGCCTGGCCGAACATTGCCACACCGACCCACCATAACAGCAACAAGGCCAGCAACCCGACCAGCCCAAGGCCGGCATGTACGACATGCGTGCGCATCAGACCGCAAACTCCTCGCTACGCTCGAAGTTGTCGGCAATGCCGAACACCGACGGGCCACCCACTGTCGCGATGGCATTACGCACGAAGCGATCGTCGACCAGGTCGCGGGCGGCATACGCCGGATCCAGCCCGGCAAGAAACGCATTGTCGCCTTCGATCAGGGTGGTTTTCAGGCGCCTGACCAGCTCTTCGGTGTAACTCGGGAACGGGTATGGCTGGAAGTCGATGCGTTTTTCGTCCCACTGCTGATGGCGAATGGCGCCACTGGCAATGTAGCCAGCACGGTCTTCGGCGGCGGGCGCCAGGACCTTGGTCAGCACCGCAGGCTCGTGCGGGGTGTACTTGTTGGGGCCCGCCCTGGACAGCAGTGCGGCGGCTTCGGTGCGATGGTCACGGGTCCATTGCTGGGCCTTGACGATGGCGTTGACCACTTTCTGCGACCACTCCGGGCGGTTATTCAGGTCATGCTCGTGCATGAACACCACGCAGCACGCATGGTTGCGCCATACATCGCCGGTAAAGCGCTGCACGCGGCCCACCTTGAGGTTCTCGGCCAGTGCGTTGAACGGCTCGGCAACGATGTAGCCGGCAATGCGCTTGCTGGCCAGAGCGGGTGGCATGTCGGACGGTGGCAGCACCAGCAGGTTGACCTCGTTGGCGGCCAGTTGCGCATTGGCCGGCTTCGACACGGGCGTCAGGCCGTTGTCGTTGAGCAACTGTTGCAGTACCACATTGTGGATCGAGTACCAGAACGGAATGGCCACTGTCTTGCCACCAAGCTGTTTCACGTCGGATATATCCGGCGCAACAGTCAGGCCCGAACCGCCCACGTGGTTCCAGGCCACCACCTTGGCTGGCACCTTGCTGCCATAGCGCGCCCATACCGTCATCGGCGAAAGCAGGTGAATGACATTGACCTGGCCGGAGATGAATGCCTCGATCACCTGCGCCCAGCTGCGAAGCAGCACCGGGCGCTCGGCCTTGATGCCTTCGGCCTCGAACAGGCCGTTGTTATGTGCCACCAGCAGCGGCGTGGCATCGGTGATCGGCAGGTAGCCGATGCGCACCGGCGCGTCCGGCTCGGCAGCGGCACGCGCCTGCAAGCTCGACAGCAACGGCAATGCACCGGCAGCAGTGAGCATGGCGCCGAGCTTGAGAAAGTCACGACGCGAAGAAGAGGAACAGCAGTCATCCATGCACATGGACAGCCTCCGAGGGCAACGAGGTTGGGGTAGGTTCGACTGTGCGGCTTGCCCGCCGAAGGGTTTTGAGGATTTCGATACGCAAGGCGCCAAGTTCTTCGACCCGCTGCGTCCGTGGTTGCGGCAGGTCAATGTGCCACTGGCCGAGGATGTGCGCTGGGTGGTTGCCCAGTAGCAGAACCCGGTCTGACAGCAGCAGGGCTTCGTCGATATCGTGAGTAATCAGCACGGCCGCGGTCTTGTGCGTGGCGATCAGTTGCAGCAGCAGCTGCTGCATGTCGGCGCGGGTCACCTCATCCAACGCACCGAAGGGTTCATCCAGCAGCAAGACTTCGGGCTGGCGTGCCAGGCAGCGGGCCAGCGCGGTGCGCTGGGCCATGCCGCCAGACAACTGCGCCGGGTACTGGCCACGCGCGTGGGCCAGGCCCACCGCCGCAATCGCATGGTCGATGCGTGCACGGCGTTCGGCATCCGCCAGCTTGGGCTGACGGGCGAAGTCCAGGCCGAAGGCGACGTTTTTCTCCAGGCTCAGCCATGGCAGCAGGCTGGGGTCCTGAAAGGCCACCGCCAGACGCGGGTGCGGCCCCTGCAGTGGCTGGCCGTGCAAGCTCACGCTACCGCCGCCAGGCAGCTGCAGGCCTGCCAGCACCCGCAGCAGGCTTGACTTGCCCACACCACTGGGGCCAAGGATGCTCACGACTTCACCTGGCGCCAGCTGCAGGTCGAACTGCGCCAGCACTTGTTGCCACCCCCCCTCACGCGGGTAGCCCAGGCGGATGTCACGGGCCTCCAGCAACACTGCGCTCATGCAACGCCCGCCTGGCGTTGCAGCTCGGCGCGCAATTGCACCAGGCTGGGCGTGACGATCGGCACGAAGGCCGACTCCCGCCAACGGCGGGCAAACCCTTCGCCGTATTCGCAGAGGTAAGCCTTGCCGCCACTGGCCTGCAATTCCAGTTGTACCGCGTCGGCAGCACTTTCAGCCAGGATGATGCGCAGCTTGAACAAGGCCGCCGGCTGCTGCTGGAAGCGACCTTCGAGCAAGCCCTGCTTGAGTTCGCAGACGGTGTTTTCCAGGCGTTCGCTAAGCACCTGACGGGCTTCGTCGAGGAACGAGGCTCGGCCATGCAGGTGCGCCTGAACCTCTTCCAGCGCTCGTCGCGCCAGGCCAATGGCCATGCCACATTGCAGCGCCAGGAATGCCGGGCGTACCCGTGGCAGGAATTCGCGTGCATTTTCATGCAGCAGCCAGTCGCGCGCCAGCGGCACCTGGTGAAAAGCCAGTGCTGCCGTATTGCTCGACTGCAGGCCCATCAGTTGTAGATCATCAGAGCGCTCAAGGCCTTGAGCGTCGGAAGGAATGGCCAGCACAAACGGCGCGCCGCCGCCTTCATCCTCGATGGCCGCCGCCACCACGAAGCCGCTTTTACGCAAGTTGGTCACCCAGTGCAGTCGCCCTTCCAGGTGCCAGCCATCGGCTGCCGGGCGGCCACGCACCTGCAGCGCTTCGATACCGGACAGGAACTTCATGGCGTTGGACAGCCCGGTGGCACCGGCCAATTCACCGGTCAACAGCCGCGGCAGCAGGCGCTCACGCAGGGGCTGGTTAGGGCTGTGCAGCAGGTATTCGATGAAGGCACGCTGGCCCCAGCAGACGAAAGCCGCGGCCAATGAGCGGCTGGCAATGGCGGCGATGGCCTCGACCGCGTCGGTCACCTGCCCGCCCGTACCGCCCAGCGCTGGGTCGACCCCCGTGCGCAGCAGCTGCGATTCTGCGATCTGCGCCAACACCTGCTGCGGCTCGCACAGGCCCCGGTCGATGGCCTCGGCATTGGCATCCAGCCAGTGTCGAAATGCACAATCTTGCATGGTCTTGCTCCTTTGATAACGCCGGGGCCGCTCTGCGGCCCGTTCGCGGCACAAGGCCGCTCCTACAACGGCCTGGTAATGGCCATTATCACAGGTGGACTACGCAGAAGGCTGCCAGCGGTATTTGCCAAGCTCTTCGTTGAGTGGCGTCTGGGCGAAAACATTAGCAAAGTTGCACAGGGTTGCGAGGCTTACACCCAGAATCACCTCCAAGGCGTTGCCTTCACTGAAGCCGGCCTCACGAAAGGCCTGGTAGGTGGCTTCGCTGACATTGCCACGGGTGGCGATCACTTCGCGGGCAAAGGCGGCCAGGGTTTCGTAGCGGGCGTTCGGGAGTTCGCCACGGGCACGCAGAGCATCGACCACCTCCTGCGGCAGCTTGGCCTTGTTCAGCGCGACGGCCGTATGGCCGGCCACGCAAAAGTCGCAGCCATGCTGGGTGGCCGCGATCAGTTGCACCACTTCACGCTCGGCCAGGCCAAGCTCAGACTTGCCATTGAGTGCCGAAACGGTCACGTAGGTTTCAAGCGCCGCCGGGGCGTTGGCCAGCACACCAAGCAGGTTGGGGATGAAGCCGGAATTCTTCTGCGCGTTCTCAAGGAACGGCCGTGCCGCTTCCGGGGCGCTCTGCAGCGTGTGTAAAGTAATGCGCGCGGACATGCAGTGATCTCCTTTGATGAGTGTCACTACAGTCTGTTGGTTATAAGAACTACCCTCCATATTCGTCAGTCGCCTTCCCTTGCTCCTGAGTCTTTGCATTAGATGATTTCGTCCAGCCCGCTTGTCGATTGGTTATTAGAAAGCCTGGAGCTCGATGCCAGCCTGTTTCATGTAGGCCGCTATTGCGGCGGCTGGCATGCCAGTACCCAAGGCATGGGCCGGGCCAGCTTTCATCTGGTGGTGCAAGGCCATTGCTGGCTGCACATTGACGGCCAGCCGCAGGCCATTCGCCTGGAGAAAGGTGATGCCGTGTTCCTGCTGCGCGACCTGGCCTATCGCTTGTCCAGCGATCAGGACCAGGTCGACGCCTGTTCCCAGCCGCGCCAGGCCATGCAGGCGCTGGATAGCCAGGCCGCCGACGGCGTTGGCTTGGTCTGCGGCTTCTTCCATTTTCAGTCGGGCCTCTGCTCGCTGATTGTCGAGGGTCTCGCTGACTGGATCTTGTTACGCGCTGAAGATCCCAGCGGCAGCGCAGCGCGGGCGCTGTTCGGGCTGATCCTGGAAGAATGCCGGCGAGATGCTGGGCCATCACAGATGCTACTGGAACGGCTGACGCACTTGTTGTTCCTGTACGTGCTGCGCCAGCAGGTGCACGCAGGGCAATCGCTGGGCGGGCTGGTCGCCCTCGCCCGCCAGCCGGCATTTGCCGGATTGCTTGAGCAATTGATCGAGCAACCGGGGCAAACCTGGACCATGGAGAACATGGCCGCTTGCACCGGGTTGTCACGGTCGGCTTTTTTCAAGCGTTTCAGCGAGCTGGCCGGGCAGTCACCGGGACAAGTGCTGCTGGCGCTGCGCATGCGCCATGCCAGCCAGTTGCTGCAGGCGGGGCATACCGTTGAGCAGGTGGGCGCGCAGGTGGGGTATCAGTCGGTGGCCGCATTCACCCGGGCGTTCGCCAAGGCAGTGGGGGTGCAGCCGGGGGCGTATCGCAGGCAGCATGACGGGCGCGGGCATGCCTGACCCAGCAAAGCGCGGAAATCGACCAAGCGGCCATAGTCGGGGCTGCTTAGCAGCCCCATGTTGCAGTTGTCAGTCGTTGACGCTGATAACCCGCGCACTGTTAACCGCCTTTCCGCGTGTGGCCAGGCAGTAATACAGCGGCACCGTCACCAGCAAGCCGAACAGCCACGACAGGTCGGCCCCTTCGACAATGTTCGAGTACGGCCCCACATACAGCGAAGTATTGGCAAACGGCAGCTGCACCAGGATGCCGCAGGCATAGGCAATGATCGCGTGGTGGTTGAAGCGGCCATAGATGCCGCCGTCTGCACTGAAGATCGAGGCGATGTCGTACTGGCCCTTCTTGATCAGGTAGAAATCGATCAGGTTGATCGAAGCCCACGGCACCAGCACCAGCAGCAGCGCCAGGATCAGGCCGATGAACTGGCCGATGAAGTCCGCCGAGGCATTCAGTGCCACCATCCCGCAGCCCACCAGAATGACCGAGGCCAGGATCACCCGTACCTTGACGCTCGGCGTCCACTCGGCCATGAAGGTCTGGATTGCGGTCACGATCGACAGCACCGCGCCATACAGGTTGAGGGCGTTGTGGCTGATGATGTTGAGCAGGAACAGCACCATCAGGATCGGGCCCAGCCAGCCGGTAGCCTGCTTCACCGCGTCCATTGCGTCGGTGCCTTGCGGGACGCACAACACGGCCACTGCACCAAAGCTGAAGCACAGGATGGTGCCCAGGGTGGCGCCCAGATAGGTAGCCCAGAACGGTTTGGCAATGCCCACTTCACGCGGCAGATAGCGCGAATAGTCTGACGTGTACGGCGAGAAGCTGATCTGCCAGATGGTGCCCAGCGACACGGTGGCGATAAAGCCCGACAGGTTGAATGCGCCGCGGCTGAAGAAGTCTGCCGGCAGGTCCTGGATGAACATCATGATGAAACCGGCCAGCAAAGCCGAACCCATCACCCAGGTACCGATGCGGTTGAGAATGTGGATGAAACGATAGCCGATCACGCCGATGGCAGTAGCGCTCAGGGCGCCTATCACGATTGCGCCAGGCATCGGCACGCTCGGGGCGATGCCGTGGATGGTCTTGCCTGCCAGGACAATGTTGGAAATAAAGAAGCCGACATAGATCAGCGCGGTGAAGAACACGATCAGCAAGGCGCCGTAACGGCCGAACTGGCCACGGCTTTGCACCATTTGTGGAATGCCCAGCTGCGGCCCCTGCGCAGAGGCCAGGGCGATGACCACGCCCCCGACCAGATGGCCCAGGACGATGGCTATCAACCCCCACAACAGGTTCAGGTGAAACACCTGGACCACCATGGCACCGGTGACGATGGGCAGTGGCGCAATGTTGGTACTGAACCAGAGGGTGAACAGGTCGCGCGCCTTCCCGTGGCGCTCGGCAGGTGGAACGTAATCGACCGTGTGATTCTCGACAAACTGGTGTTGCGACGACGGTTGGGACATGGTTTTCAGCTCGAAAGGTCGTTTTTATCTTTGTAAGGAAACCGCATCAAGGCGGCCTCTCAGCTGCGGACCATATTATGGTATTCCAAACTTTTGACAACACTGATCCGCATGAAAAAACGGCCACTGATCCGCTTGCAAAACCCCTGCGACAAACCGCCTCACCGCTCAAGGCCACGGTTTTCGTGGCTTTGGGCCGTTCATCGCGAAAACCTAGGGTTGAAAATTCCGCTTGCAAAATAGGTATTACGGTATACCATCAGACACATCAACGATAAAAACCGCGGACCACCGCAGCCCTTCAGAGGTACTCCCGATGATCGACGCAACTGTCTACAAGAACGTTCTGGGCTCCTTCCCGTCCGGCGTTACCGTCATCACCACCCAGGACGACGACGGCTCGGTCGTCGGCCTGACTGCCAGCGCCTTCTCCTCCCTGTCGATGGACCCGCCACTGGTGCTGTTCTGCCCCAACTACACCTCCGACTCCTACCCGGTACTGATCAAGCAGAAGCGCTTTGCCATTCATCTGCTCTCGGGTGAACAGCAGGCAGAAGCCTACGCGTTCGCCAAGAAGGGCAAGGACAAGGCCAGCGGTATCGAGTGGAGCCTGAGTGAACTGGGCAATCCGATCCTGGCCGGTGCCACCGCCGTCATCGAATGCGAACTGTGGCGTGAATACGAAGGTGGCGACCACGCCATCATGGTCGGCAAGGTGCACAACCTGATCGTCCCGGCAGAAGCACCACGGCCCATGGTGTACTGCCGCGGCAAGATGGCCAGCCTGCCGGCCTTTGCCTGAAGCCTGCAGTTGGACGCAGCCCGCTCCCAAATTGAAGCCCGATTGACTGACGGGCAATAACAAGCGTTGAGGAAAAACCCATGAAATTTTCGTTGTTCGTACACATGGAACGTTGGGATGAACAGGTCAGCCACCGCCAGCTGTTCGAAGACCTGACCGAACTGACCCTGATGGCCGAAGACGGCGGTTTCAGCACCGTGTGGATCGGTGAACACCACGCCATGGAATACACCATTTCGCCAAGCCCGATGCCGCTGCTGGCCTACCTGGCCGCGCGCACCGAGAAGATCCGCCTGGGCGCCGGCACCATCATTGCGCCATTCTGGAACCCGATCCGCGTCGCTGGCGAATGCGCCCTGCTCGACGTGATCAGCAACGGCCGCATGGAAGTGGGCCTGGCCCGCGGCGCCTACCAGTTCGAGTTCGACCGCATGGCAGGTGGCATGCCGGCCACCGACGGCGGCAAGGCGCTGCGCGAGATGGTGCCGGTGGTGCGCAAGCTGTGGGAAGGCGACTACGCCCACGACGGTGAAGTCTACAAGTTCCCGACCTCCACCAGCGTACCGAAGCCGTTCAACGCCACGCCGCCCATGTGGATCGCCGCCCGCGACCCGGACTCGCACAACTTCGCCGTTGCCAATGGTTGCAATGTCATGGTCACCCCGCTGATGAAGGGGGACGAAGAAGTGCTGGACCTGAAGAACAAGTTCCAGGCCGCCCTGGACAACAACCCAGGCGTGCCGCGCCCGCAACTGATGGTGCTGCGCCACACCCATGTGCACAGCCCGGCTGATCCGGAAGGCTGGAAGGTCGGCGCCCAGGCGATCTCGCGCTTCTACCGCACCTTCGATGCCTGGTTCGGCAACAAGACGACCCCGGTGAATGGCTTCCTGGAGCCGAGCCCGGAGTCGAAATTCGCCGAAGTGCCGGCGTTCCAGCTGGAGAACATCCGCAAGAACACCATGATCGGCACGCCGGAAGAGATCATCGCACGCATCAAGTACTACCAGGAACTGGGCGTCGACGAGTTCAGCTTCTGGTGCGACAACAGCTTGCCCCACGCCGAGAAGAAAAAGTCGCTCGAGCTGTTCATCAAGGAAGTGGTGCCGGCGTTCGCCTGAATTCCCATTGCCTGAATCATTGCGGGACGCGCCCGCTCCCGTGGGCCCCTTCGGCCTGCGTGAGCGGGCTTTTTTTTGAAACCTGTGCAGTCCCTGTGGGAGCGGGCAAGCCCGCGAAGAGGCCAGTACAGACAACAGAGAAATCAAGGCATCAGGCCACCTTTCGTCCCCCGGCAAGAGAAATTTCCTGACACCTCTTGCACAACAAATATTATGGTATACCATCAGACAACAAGAGCTGATAACCCTCACCAGGAGCCACCCATGAGTTTCGAAATCCGCAAGATCGTCACCTACTCCGAAGAGACCCGCATCGAAGGCGGCAAGGCCACTGACAAGCCAGTGACCATGGTCGGCCTGGCTGTCGTGATCAAGAACCCATGGGCCGGTCGCGGTTTCGTTGAAGATCTGAAGCCGGAAATTCGCGCCAACTGCTCGGAGCTGGGTGCCCTGATGGTCGAGCGCCTGACTGCTGCCATTGGCGGCGCCGACAAGATCGAGGCCTACGGTAAAGCCGCTGTCGTCGGCGCTGATGGCGAAATCGAGCACGCCTCGGCCGTGATCCATACCCTGCGCTTCGGCAACCACTACCGCGAGGCAGTTCAGGCCAAGAGCTACCTGAGCTTCACCAACAAGCGCGGCGGCCCAGGCACTTCGATCCAGATCCCGATGATGCAGAAGGACGACGAAGGCCTGCGTTCGCACTACATCACCCTGGAAATGCAGATCGAAGATGCCCCGCGTGCCGATGAAATCGTCGTGGTCCTGGGCGCAGCCGATGGCGGCCGCCTGCACCCGCGCATCGGCAACCGTTACATCGACCTGGAAGAACTGGCTGCCGAAAAAGCCAACGCTCAATAACAACAACCAAGACGGGCCGGGGCGTGGCGTGCTTACCCGCCGCGCCCGACCTTCAAGGAGCGCCCTCCATGATTCAGCCTGTCGCTGAACGCACACCTGCCGGCACCAGCTATCTGGATGTCGGCCAGGGCCAACCCGTGGTACTGATCCACGGCGTGGGCCTGAACAAGGAAATGTGGGGCGGTCAGTTCGTTGGCCTGGCCAACGACTACCGCGTCATCGCCTACGACATGCTCGGCCACGGTCAAAGCCGCGTACCGGCTGCCGACACACCGCTGGAAGGCTATGCCGACCAGCTCGCCGAACTGCTTGACCACCTGCAAATTGCACAAGCCACCGTGATCGGCTTCTCCATGGGCGGCCTGGTTGCCCGTGCATTCGCCCTCAATTACCCGCAGCGCCTGGCTGCACTGGTTGTGCTCAACAGCGTGTTCAACCGCACCCCCGAGCAGAGTGCCGGGGTGATCGCCCGCGCTGCCCAAGCGGCGGAGCTGGGCCCAGACGCCAACGTCGATGCTGCCCTGGACCGCTGGTTCAGCCGTGAATACAAGGCTGCCAACCCGGCGCAGGTCGCCGCCATTCGCCAGGTGCTGGCGAGCAACGACCCGCAGGGCTACCACACCACTTATTCGCTGTTCGCCACTCAGGACATGTACCGCGCCGACGACCTGGGCAGTATCCAGGTGCCGACGCTGATCGCCACCGGCGAACTCGACTCGGGCTCCACCCCGGCCATGACCCGCCAGCTCGCCGCCTGCATTCCTGGCGCACGCAGTGTGGTCCTCGCCGAGCAACGGCATATGATGCCGGTGGAAGCACCGCGTGAAGTCAACAAGATGCTGCTGGACTTCCTCACCCAAGCCCGCACCCTCACCGAATCCGCCAAGGGGATTGTTGCATGACCCTCGTTCGTTTCCAGATGTGCATCGACGGCCAATGGCGCGATGCCCAGAGCGGCAAGACCTTCGACAGCCTTAACCCGGCCACCGCCCAGGCCTGGGCGCAACTGCCCGACGCCGATGAAGCCGATGTGGAGCTGGCCGTTCAGGCCGCCCAGCGTGCCTTCGACAGCAAGGCGTGGCGCAGCATCACCGCCACCGCCCGCGGCAAGCTGCTGCGTCGCCTGGGTGACCTGATTGCCGAGAACAAGGAGCACCTGGCCCAGCTGGAAAGCCGTGACAACGGCAAGCTGATCCGCGAAACCCGCGGCCAGGTCGGCTATCTGCCGGAGTTCTTCCACTACACTGCGGGCCTGGCCGACAAGCTCGAAGGCGGTACCCTGCCGCTGGACAAACCCGACCTGTTCGCCTACACCGTGCACGAGCCGATCGGCGTGGTTGCCGGGATCATCCCGTGGAACAGCCCGCTGTACCTCACCGCGATCAAGCTGGCCCCTGCCCTGGCTGCCGGCAACACCATCGTGCTCAAACCGTCCGAGCACGCCTCGGCGACCATCCTCGAGCTGGCCCGACTGGCCCTTGAGGCCGGCTTCCCGGCCGGCGTGGTCAACGTGGTCACCGGCTACGGCCCCAGCACCGGCGCGGCGCTGACCCGCCACCCGCTGGTGCGCAAGATCGCCTTCACCGGCGGTGCCGCCACCGCCCGCCACGTGGTGCGCAGCAGCGCCGAAAACTTCGCCAAGCTGTCGCTGGAACTGGGCGGCAAGTCGCCGAACATCATCTTCGCCGACGCCGACCTGGACAGCGCCATCAATGGCGCCGTGGCCGGCATCTATGCCGCGTCCGGTCAAAGCTGCGTGGCCGGTTCGCGCCTGCTGGTGCAGGATGAAATCTTCGACGTGTTTGTCGAGCGCCTGATTGCCCGCGCCAAGCGCATCCGCATCGGCAACCCGCAGGACGACGCCAGCGAAATGGGCCCGATGGCCACCGCACAGCAGCTGGCAGTCGTCGAAGGCCTGGTGGCTGCGGCCAAGGCCGAAGGCGCCAAACTGCATATGGGCGGAAAGCGTGCCGACGTTGAAGGTGACGGCTGGTTCTACGAGCCGACCCTGTTCGAGTGCGACAGCAACGCGATGACCATCATGCAGGAAGAAGTGTTCGGCCCGGTCGCCGCAGTGATCCGCTTCAAGACCGAAGAAGAAGCCCTGGCCATGGCCAACGACTCGCAGTTCGGCCTGGCTGCCGGCATCTGGACGCGCGACCTGGGCCGTGCCCACCGCCTGGCCCGCGACGTGCGTTCGGGGATCATCTGGGTCAACACCTACCGCGCCGTGTCGGCCATGGCACCGATAGGTGGTTTCAAGAACAGCGGCTACGGCCGTGAGAGCGGCATCGATTCGGTGCTGGCCTATACCGAGCTGAAGACCGTGTGGATCAACTTGTCCACCGCGCCGATGCCCGACCCGTTCGTGATGCGCTAGGAGGAACACGAGATGATCGAACCCGGCATCTACAAAGACGTGATGGGCTCCTTCCCGTCAGGCGTCACGGTAGTGACCACCCTGGACGCCGACGGCGGCATCGTCGGCATCACCGCCAGTGCGTTCAGCGCGCTGTCGATCGACCCGGCGCTGGTGCTGTTCTGCCCCAACTACGCCTCCGACACCTACCCGATCCTGCGCGACAGCAAGCAGTTCGCCATCCACCTGCTGTCCGCCGACCAGACTGCCGAGGCGTATGCCTTCGCAGGCAAGGGCAAGGACAAGGCCAAGGGCGTCGAATGGCACCTGAGCGAGCTGGGCAACCCTCTGCTGGCCAAGGCCACGGCGATCATCGAGTGCGAATTGTGGCGCGAGTACGACGGCGGTGACCACGCGATCATTGTCGGCGCGGTGAAGAACCTGGTGTTGCCTGAGCAGCCGATGACCCCGATGGTGTACCACAAGGGCAAGCTCGGCGCCCTGCCGCCACTTGGCTGATACATCTTGAGTCGGTGTTGGCCTCTTCGCGGGCTTGCCCGCTCCCACAGGTATCGCACAGATTCCGGAAGCTGTGGGAGCGGGCAAGCCCGCGAAGAAGCCAACACCGATGCCCCTGTTTTCAGGGGTCGCGCTAATCGTCTCACCCTCGGTTGCGGCCCCTTTTTTATGCCGGAGTACTGCACATGAGCAATGAAAAGTACGAAAAGGGCCTGAAAATCCGCACCCAGGTACTGGGCGAGGACTACGTCAACCGCTCGATCCAGAACGCAGATGAATTCACCAAACCGTTGCAGGAGCTGGTCACCGAGTATTGCTGGGGTCACGTCTGGGGCCGCGAAGGCTTGTCGCTGAAAGAGCGCAGCATGATAAACTTGGCCATGATTTCCGCGCTCAACAGGCCCCACGAGCTCAAGTTGCACATTCGCGGTGCCCTGCGCAATGGGCTGAGCCGTGAACAGATTCGCGAAATCCTGCTCCAGGTCGGCATTTATTGCGGCGTACCCGCGGCGGTGGACAGTTTCCGCCTGGCCCGTGAAGCCTTTGCCGAAGCCGATGCGGAGCCAACCCGTTAACAACGGGCTGTTCGAACCACTGCATGGAAAGCCTCGGTTCGGGGCATTCCGCGATGTTGGCGCAACAGCCTCATAAAGAGCGCACCTGATGAAACGCCAGCCACTCGACGACAGCTTCAAGGTCAACCGCAACCCCGTTACTCTGCGCGAAATCGTGCTCGACAAGCTGCGCACCGCAATCATGAACTTTCACCTGTTGCCCGGCGACCGCCTGGTCGAGCGCGACCTGTGCGACCGCCTCGGCGTCAGCCGCACTTCGGTACGTGAAGCGCTGCGTCACCTGGAGTCCGAAGGCCTGGTCGAGTTTGCCGACGCCAAAGGCCCGCGCGTGGCCATCATCACCCTGGAAGACGCACGTGACATCTATGAGCTGCGCTGTGTGCTCGAAGGCCTGATCGTGCAACTGTTCACCCTCAACGCCAAGGCCAAGGACATCCGTGCGCTGGAACGCGCGCTGGAAGTGAACCGCGAAGCACTGGAAGAAGGCGAGTTGCAACAGGTGCTGGATTCGGTACAAGGTTTCTACGATGTGCTGCTGGAAGGCTCTGGCAATCAGGTGGCGGCCCAGCAGCTGCGCCAGTTGCAAGCACGCATCAGCTACCTGCGCGCCACCTCGGTATCGCAGGAAAACCGCCGCGGCGCCAGCAACCGCGAAATGGAAAAGATCGTCGAGGCCATCAAGGGCGGCGACCCGCTGGTGGCCCACCAGGCCTCGGTCGACCACGTCCGCGCCGCCGCCAAGGTGGCCCTGGACTACCTGCGCCAGAAGCAGGATGACAACGCCAAGGTGCGCGACATTGTCGAACCCTTGGCCCTGAAGGAACCCCGCATAGGTCGCTGATCATGCCCAATGCCCCGCGCTACTGCCCGCACTGCACCAAGGAACTGGCCCGGGGCGTTCCCACAGGCGATACCCACGAACGCCTGCATTGCACCGGCTGCGGCTACATCCATTACATCAACCCCAAGATCATCGCCGGCTGCATCATCGAGCGCGATGGAAAGTACCTGCTGTGCCAGCGCGCCATCCCCCCTCGCCCCGGCACCTGGACCTTGCCTGCCGGGTTCATGGAGGCTGGCGAAACCACCGAACAGGCGGCGCTGCGCGAGGTATGGGAAGAAAGCGGGGTACGTGCGGACATCGTCTCGCCGTATTCGATCTTCAGCGTGCCAAAGATCAGCGAGGTGTACATCATCTTCCGTGCCATCGTCACCGAAGAGACCGGGCAGTATGGGCCGGAGACGCTGGCGTACAAGTTCTTCGAACCGGATGAAATCCCTTGGGATGAAATCTACTACCCGGCTATCCGGCAAATTCTCGAGCGCTACATCCTCGAGCGGCAGGCCGGGGTGTATGGCATTTACATGGGCAATGATGACACCGGCAAAGTGCACTTCATGCGCTAGCCTGTCCGGCCTCTTCGCAGGTGAATCTGCACTCCCCCGGATCGCGCAGTGGCAGAGGCTCGTGCAGTGGCACAGCCCCTCACAAAACCCTCGCCAACGGTCTATTCTCGGTGCACCCTAAGGGCCTTGAGAAAGAGGACCGGCAAAGCACATGGCTAGATGGCTAGACGGCGGCGGGCTAATGGCCGAACGCATCCGCAACCACGACTGGGCCAGCACTCCCCTGGGCCCGCTGGAACATTGGCCCGACGCCCTGAAAACCACGATGTCTCTGTGCCTGGCCTCGCGCTTTCCGCAGGCCGTGCTGTGGGGCCCGGACTTGATCACCCTGTACAACGACGCCTTCACCCCGATACTCGGTCGCAAGCCCCTGGCCTTGGGCATCCCCTTCCGCGACGTGTGGCACGAAGCCTGGGATGAAATCAGCAGCATGGCGGACCGTGCGTTGGCCGGTGAAGCGGTGTACATCGAAGACTTCCCGCTGATGATCGACCGCAACGGAGGTTTGGAGCGGGCCTATTTCACCTTCTGCTACAGCCCGATTCGCGGCCATGATGGCGAGATTCTGGGCATGCTCGACACGGTCACCGAAACCACCGCCAGCGTGGTCACCAACCAACGCCTGAACTTTCTCGATACCCTCGGGCGAGCCGTGACCGAGGCGACCGACCCGGACCAGATCATGGCCATAACCACCCGCATGCTGGTCGAGCACCTTGGCCTGTCCAGCTGCGCCTATGCGGTGATGGACCACGACGAGGACGGTTTCACCATTTGCGGCGATGCGGTGACCCCCGGTTCACCACGCCTGGTGGGCCACTATCACCTGCATGACTTCGGCCGCCTGGCTGTCAGCCGCCTGCGCAGCGGCCTGGCCCTGGTGATCAATGACAACCTGCGCGAACTGGCCGCTGACGAGGCGGCGACTTTTCAGGCCATCGGCATTACGGCCACCATCTGCATGCCACTGATCAAGGGTGGCAGACTGACCGCGCTGATGGCGATTCACGACCGCGTACCCCGGGCATGGACCGATTACGAGCAAACACTTATCAGCGAAGTGACCGAACGATGCTGGGCACACATACAACGGGCCCAGGCCCATGCCGAAGTGCGCGAAGCGATGGCGGCCCTTGAAGCGCTCAACACCACCTTGGAACATCGCGTCGAAGAACGCACCACTCAGTTGCTGCACACCGAGGCCGTGCTGCGCCAAGCCCAGAAGCTGGAAGCCATTGGCCAGCTGACCGGCGGCGTAGCCCACGACTTCAATAACCTGCTGACCATCATCCGCTCGTCGCTGCACTTCCTGCAGCGCCCCAACCTGGCCGAGGAGCGCCGCGAGCGCTACCTCAAGACCATGTCCGACACGGTCGACCGTGGTGCCAAACTGACCGGCCAGCTACTGGCCTTCGCCCGTCGCCAGGCCCTCAGCCCACAGGTGTTCGAGGCCGGGCCTCGGCTGGAGGCCATGGCCGACATGCTCGACACCGTCACTGGCGCGCGCATTCGGGTCGAGCTGCAGTTACCGCAAGCGCCCTGCCACATCCGCGCCGACCTCAGCCAGTTGGAAACCGCGGTGATCAACCTGATGCTCAATGGCCGCGATGCCATGGCTGGCGAAGGTGCCTTGCAGCTGCGTCTGCAGGCCGACCAGTGCCTGCCTTGCGCGGTCAGCCTTCGCTGCCTGGCCCGTTCGCGGCAATATCGGTGAGCGACAGCGGCGTCGGTATTGCCAGCGAGTTGTTGGAGCGCATCTTCGACCCGTTCTTCACCACCAAGGCCCCAGGTGAAGGTACCGGGCTCGGGTTGTCGCAGGTGTTCGGTTTCGCCAAGCAATCCGGGGGCGATGTACAGGTGAACAGCATCCCCGGCCAGGGCACCACCTTTACCCTGTACCTGCCGCAGGAGGACTCACCTGCGGCCTTGCCCGAAGACGCCTCGGCCGGCAGCCAGCCGCAGGTACAGGGCGAGCGGCGACGAATACTGGTGGTAGAAGACAACCCCGACCTGGGCAGCTTCACGGCTCAGTTCCTCGAGGACCACGGCTACCAAATCAGCTATGCGCGTTCGGCAGAAGAAGCGCTGGCGCAGTTGACTGGCCCGGCAGGTGATTTTGATGCGGTGTTTTCCGATGTGGTCATGCCCGGCATGGGTGGCTTGGCACTGGCCCGCGAACTTCGCCGCCAGCGCCCGCAGTTGCCGGTGATCCTTACTTCGGGCTTTAGCGATGCGATTGCCGAAGGCGGGCACCAAGGGTTCACCTTCCTGGCCAAACCCTACTCGGCAGAACAGGTGTGCCAGATGCTCGGGCAAGTACTCGGCCACTGATACTTGTCGCAATGGGCGATCAACGGCGCCCTTCTGCCAGCATGCGCACCGCCAGCCCCGCCAGCACCGTTCCCATCAACCAACGCTGAACCTGTTGCCACAGTGGCCTGCCAGCCAGGAACACGGCGATGGAGCCGGCCATGATCGCAATCAGCGCGTTGACCGTAACGCTGATGGCGATCTGCGTCGAACCCAGCACCAGCGACTGCAACAGCACGCTGCCGTGGCCCGGTTCGATGAATTGCGGCATAAGCGACAGGTACATGACGGCAATCTTGGGGTTGAGCAGGCTGGTGGCAAACCCCATGGTGAATAGCCGCCGCGGGCTGTCGGCGGGCAGTTCACGGAGCTGGAACGGCGATTGGCCACCCGGCCGCAGCGCCTGCCAGGCCAGGTACAACAGGTACAGCGCGCCACCGATGCGCAGCGCGTCGTAGGCAAAGGGTACTGCCATCACCAGCGCCGTGATGCCCATTGCCGCGCAGAACATGTAGATGACGAAGCCCAGAGCCACACCGCCAAGCGAAATCAACCCGGCTTGGCGGCCCTGGCAGATCGAGCGGGAAATCAGGTAGATCATGTTCGGCCCTGGGGTCAGGACCATGCCGAGGCAAATCAGGGCGAACGTGAGCAGTTGCGTGGTTTCGGGCATGGGGGCACTTCCTGGTTGTGCATGAGGGTGCAGCGAGTGTATCTGAAGTCATTCTGAACCGGTAAATTCAGGTCATTTGCCCGGCTATCAAGCCCAGGGCCACGGTAATCATCGCCATCCCCGACACCCGCCCGACCAGCTTTGCCGCCCCCGGCCGGGTGCTCAGCACCGCTTTGGCGCCATAGCCGACCAGCGTGTAGATCACCAGCGAACTGCACAGATGGACCAGCCCCAGCAACAAGATCTGCAACGGTACGGGCCAGCTCGACTGCGGGTCGGTGAACTGCGGCAGCAGGGCCAGGAACAGCAGGAATACCTTGGGGTTCAGGCCGCTGACGCAAAAACCCTTCAACGCCCAGCGCGAGCCCGACTCCCCCGCGCCGCCCTGCCCGGCCGCCGGCAAGGACGGGCTGAGCAACAGGTTACCGCCCAGCCACAGCAAATAGGTGCACCCCGCCAGGGTCAGCAAGGTCAGCGCCAACGGGTGACCAGCCAGCAGGCTGCCAACCCCGGCCGCCACCACCAGCGTGGCCAGGAAATGCCCCGACAACATCCCCGCCACCGCTGGCATCACCCAGCGACCGCGCATGCCTGCAGAGATGGCATAGGCCCAATCTGCACCCGGGGTAATCACGAACAGCATCGACACAGCCCAGAACGCCGTCAGCACACTGATAGCCACTTGAATCTTCCTTATCTACTGCATTGGGATGTCGAAAGATTACGGATTTCGCTCGGGGATATTCTTTCGTATATTTCCCCTTGGCATTCATGAATTGGAAGATTCTTCCCAATGGATAGAACTGATCGAAAAATCCTTGCCGAGCTGCAAAAAGACGGGCGCCTGTCGGTAACCGAACTGGCCGACCGCGTGGGGCTTAGCCTGTCACCCTGTCATCGGCGCTTGAAGGCACTGGAAGAGTCCGGAGCCATTCTGGGCTATCACGCACGGCTGGCACCGAGCGCCCTTGGGCTGAACTTTGCCGCGCTGGTATTCGTGACGCTACGCGAGGTAACCCGCCAGCCGGTGGCGGACTTTGAAACGGCACTGGCGCAGATCCCGCAGATTGTCGAAGCGCAGCGGCTGTTCGGCGACCCGGATTACCTGCTGCATGTGGTAGCCAAGGACCTGCCGGCGTTTCAGAAGCTGTATGACGAGCACCTGACCAGTATTCCCAATGTGAAACGCTTGAGCTCGACCTTGGTGATGAAGGAAGTGATTCAGGATCGGTTGCTACCCATGTAGCTGTTTCCTCTTGTGCCGGCCCCCTCGCGGGTAAACCCGCTCCTGCAAAGGTGACGTAGCCCGTTGTAGGAGCGGGTTTACCCGCGAAGAGGCCGGCCCAGGCAACCTTTCATCTGCCCTGAAAACGCGCACATCGCACCAACCCAGCCCACCGTGATCCGGTTGCCACCCCCGCCGTCCCTCTACCCCAAGGCCTTCAGCCAGCTGGCACTCTCCTTGCTACCGTCACCCGCTTAAGCTTTTGTCAGCCTTAGTTTTTTTAACGCTTATGGGCACATATTTACTAATTTCTCGTTATCCCCGCGCCCCTCATCATCGCTCCAACAAGAACGCGTCGCCCACCGCCGGCACGCCCCCGGGCAGTTCCCAATGCCCTACCTTGCCTTGGAGTCAGTCATGACCAGTGCAGCCAATTCGGCACCCCTGATAGAAAAACACACGATCGGCTACGTGCCCCCGCAAGACCGCCATGGAAAGGTAAGGGATCTGTTCACACTCTGGTTCGGCGGCAACATCGCGCCGTTGCCCATCGTCACCGGCGCGCTGGGTGTGCAGCTGTTCCACCTGAACCTGGTATGGGGCATCGTCGCCATCCTTGTCGGCCACCTGGTCGGCGGGGTGCTGATGGCCCTTCACTCAGCCCAGGGCCCGCAAATGGGCATTCCGCAGATGATCCAGAGCCGCGCCCAGTTCGGCACCCTCGGCGCGCTGCTGGTGGTGGTGATCGCCGGCGTCATGTACATCGGCTTCTTCGCATCCAACATCGTCCTTGCCGGCAAGTCCCTGCATGGCGTGGTCGACGCCGTTCCGGTACCGGTGGGCATCGTCATCGGGGCGCTGGGTTCAGGCATCATCGGCATTATCGGCTACCGCTTCATCCACGTGCTCAATCGCATTGGCACCTGGGTACTGGGTATCGGTATCGTGGTCGGCTTCGGCTACATCTTCACCCATGTACAAAGCGACGATTTCCTCACCCGTGGCAGCTTCAACCTGGCCGGCTGGCTGGCCACCGTGTCGCTGGCGGCGTTGTGGCAAATCGCCTTTGCGCCCTATGTGTCGGACTACTCGCGCTACCTGCCGGCAGATGTCAAAGTCAGCTCGACCTTCTGGACCACTTACCTGGGTTCGGCCCTGGGCTCAAGCCTGTCGTTCATCTTCGGCGCCGTGGCCGTGCTGGCGATCCCAGCCGGCATGGACACCATGGACGCGGTCAAGCTGGCCACCGGTACGCTCGGCCCGATCATGCTGGTGCTGTTCCTGCTCAGCGTGATCAGCCATAACGCTCTCAACCTGTATGGCGCGGTGCTGTCGATCATCACCCTGGTGCAAACGTTCGCCTACCGCTGGATCCCCACCGCCAAAAGCCGGGCAGTGCTGTCGCTGATCGTGCTGTCGGCCTGCTGCGTGGTAGCGGTGTTCGCTTCGGCAGACTTCATCGGCCACTTCGTTGACATGGTGCTGGTACTGCTGGTGGTGCTGGTGCCGTGGACGGCGATCAACCTGATCGACTTCTACGCCATTCACAAAGGTGACTACGACATCCAGTCGATCTTCCAGGTCGATGGTGGGATCTATGGGCGCTACAACCCGCAGGCACTGATCGCCTACGCTGTGGGTATCGTGGTGCAGATACCGTTCATGAACACCCCGCTGTACGTCGGGCCGATTTCCGAGCACATCAACGGGGCTGACCTGTCCTGGCTGGTAGGGTTGGCGATCACCTCGCCGCTGTACTGGTGGCTGGCGAGCCGTGACAGTGCCTACCGTCGTCGGCAGACCAGCGCCAAGCTGGCAGCAGTGGCTTAATCGGTACTGGCCTTTCGCAGCAAAAGATGAAACGGCTGGGTGCAGGCGTCCGAACGCCTGGTGCAATTCAGGCGGAAAACAGCGAACCCTTCGATTGGGAATGAATGGCACAAAAGGGGCCGGCGCCAGAAGGCCGGCCCGTTTCGCTATTTAGAAGTTGAAGGTGTAGCGCATGATCAGGCGATTTTCATTAGCGCTGTCAGCGTAGGTCGAGCGGTTCGTGGAGTTACGCCACTGGAACGAAACACCCTTCGCCGGACCACTCTGAATGACATAAGAGATATCAGTGACCCGCTCCCATTCTTTGCCATCCTCCCCGTTGAGGCGGAGTGAAGCAGCTTGGCGGCTGGTCAGCAGATCAGGATTGACATCATCACCTTTCATGTACCGAGTGGTGAACAGCAAGCCCGGTACACCCAACGCGGCGAAATCAAAGTCGTACCTTGCGAACCACACTCGCTCCTCAGGGGCAGTGAATGTACTGACCAGCGATTCGCCGAACAGATAGGTATCCGTGCCGTTCACGAACGCAAACGAGGTGTCGCCCCAGGCCTTCTGGTAACCGCCACCGATGGTGTGTCCCTTGATGCTGTAGGCGAAGTAGCTGCTCAGCGTTCTGTTATCCACCTCACCCAGTTTTTTGGAGCCCGTCTCGCTGGCATCGAACACGCGAACATCCGCGATCACATTGCCTTCCCACAACGGCTTGATGACTTTAATGCCGGCGAAGTAGGATTTATAGAGATCTTCAAGTTCGGCGGCGTGCAAACTGAAGGTCATGTCCTTCGCAGGCTTGAAGTCAAATGCCAGGTAGTTGTAGTGGTCCGCCTCAACCGGGGCATAGCCAGTGGCTGTGAGTGATTCGAAATCGGTGGAATTACGCTGCTTCACTGCGTTGACTCTTGTAGCCGTTACCGTCAATTTATCGATATCGTTGACGGTCAGCGAACCACCGCGAAAGACCTGAGGCAGCAAGCGGCTGTTATTACTCCAGAGTAGAGGCATCAGAGGGTTTACCCCCCCTATCCTCAACTCCGTCTTACCCATCCTCGCTTTGGCGGTGGCCACGAACTTACCGTATTCATCCTCAACCTGCCTGTTGGAATCGTAGGCCAGCAGCCCTGATCCCGTTCTGTCCGGGCTGGAATCAAGCTTCACCCCCAGCAAGCCCATCGCATCAATACCGAAGCCCACTGGCCCTTCTGTAAAACCGGATTGCAGGTTCAAGATAAAACCTTGCGCCCACTCATCGCGCTTGGACTGAGTGGCGCCATCATTGCGAAAATCCCGATTATAGTAAAAGTTCCGGAGCTCAAGGCTGCCTTTGAAGTCTTCCACGAACGCGGCAGAAGCATAAGGCGCGACTAGCAGTGTTGCTGAACAAGCCAACGTTTTTTTAAAAGCAATAGACATCACAGGCACCTTGTTCTTGTTGTGTGCTTGAGCATGGTCCGCCGCTAAGCGCCCCATGCAATGCCAGTTCTACAAATGGGTTAAGGCCCGCTTTAGCGGAATGATCGAAACAGTATCACCCTGCCCGACGCCAAACTTGGACAGGGTGCACGCCAGTTTTTATTCTGAGTGAAAGGTAGTGAATGCACGCACGGGCTCACGGCCAGTAACCAACGTGTTCTCAATGCTGCCATCATCGGCATAACCCAAGCTCATCCCACAGACGAGCATTTGGCTCTTCGGTATTTCCAGCATTTCAGTGATGATGCTGTGATATTTAAGGAATGCTGCCTGTGGGCAGGTGTGCAAGCCTCTTCCCCGTGCGGCAATCATGAGGCTTTGCAGGAACATGCCATAATCCAGCAGGCTCCCTTCCTGAAGCACGCGGTCAATCGTGAAGAACAGGCCAACAGGCGCCCCGAAGAAGCGATAATTCCGGCCGTGTTGCTCATGCATCCTTTGTTTATCGCTTCGACTGATGCCCAACAAGCTATAGAGCCCCCACCCTACCTCCCTGCGCCGCTCGATGTAGGGAGACGTCCACTCCCTGGGGTAATACGCGTAGGGATCAGAAAAGCGTTGGTCATCAGCCGGATGGTCATCAACCTCAGCAAGTGCTGCGGACAACCGTGCCTTCATATCACCGGTAACAACATGCACATTCCAGGGCTGCAGGTTGACGCCTGTTGCGCTAAAGCGAGCAACGTTCAGCATCGCTTCGATTTCCTCTAGCGGAACTGGGGTTGGGAGGAACGACCTGATGCTCCGACGTGAGACAATTGCCCAGTCGATCAAACGGGCTGCTTCGTCCGAACCTACCGGTGATTCGCGCAAGCGATCAATAAGCATACTTGGCACCTGTCTCTCAGAATTACGGTCAGGTCAACTCGTGCGCAACCGTGGCCTTCTTCCTCACTACAGCGGAGTCCGAGCGAGATTGGTTGATCATGGTCACTGCAACAGCCCCTACCAGGCCGGCGAGCGCGATTGCCATGAAGTTCTGCTCCAGCGGCAACGCCATCGATACCAAGGCACCAATCAAAACAGGTGCGACAATCGCCCCGACGCGACCGACCCCCGATGCAAAACCGACGCCAGTCGAACGGATGGTGGAGGGATAGAAATCGCCGGCGTATGCATAGGCCAGAAGCTGGGTGCCAAGGGTCGAGGCCCCCACGATGAACACGACGACAAAGAGCAGTTCGGTGGAGCGGGTATATCCCAGCAACGTGAGTGCGACCGCGCCCACCACATAGAACACCACCAAGACGTGTTTGATGCTGAATTTATCGCTAAGCCATCCACCCAGAATTGCACCGAAGATCGAACCGAGGTTGAACACGATGACGAAATTCAGGGCTGAACCGAGGCTGAAACCCGCCATGGCCATCAACTTGGTGAGCCACGAATTGAGCGCATACACCATGAACAGCCCGGTCATGAATGCCATCCAGATCATGACCGTGCTGTATCCACGGCCTTCCAGGAAAAGGCTTCGTACCGGCTTGTCTTGAGCAGAGATAATCTGCGGATTGCCAACGAACTGCGTGTCATCCTTGATCACAAGGTCGGGACGAAGGCGACGCGCGATGACTTTCAACTCGTCTTGTCGCCCCTGCTTCAACATAAAGCCAATAGAGTCGGGCATTGTCTTGAGAATGAAAGGAATCAATACCACTGGCAGGACTGCCACGTAAAACACGTATTGCCAACCGTAGCTTTCGATCAGTTGTTTACCCGTCAGCGCTACCAGAATTCCGCCCACCGAATAGCCTGCGAAAACGATGGTCACCAGCCGGGTGCGAACTTTCAAGGGCGAGAACTCACCCATCTGCGCCGTACAGATGGGCAACACACCGCCAATTCCCAAGCCGGCGATAAAGCGCATGATACTGAAGGTCAGCGGGCTGTCAGTGAACCCTGCCGCAGCGGTGAAAATGCTGAACAGCGCGACACACATCGCGATCATTTTCGGCCGGCCAATTCGATCTGCCAATGTGCCTAAAAAAATGGCGCCCAGCATTGTCCCGAACAATGCTGAGCCAGCCATTACCCCGGCGCTGGTTGCGTCAATTTGCATATCGGCCATGATGGCTGGCAGGGCAGCCCCCACCACTGCCAAGTCGTAACCATCAATAATCAGAATCAACACGCACCAGAATAGAATAAGTCCATGAAAGCGGTTGAACTTCGACTCTTCGGTCAACGTGTACATATTCAAAGAACTCATACCGTGTCTCCTTCAATCTTATTGTTGTGTTTTTGAAGTCCACATACGTATAGCGATCTGGCACAACTCGACCACACGCACAGGTACGCATGGTTCCGCGTGTGAGTCGGGAGAGTTGAGAGGCACCAACTAGACGGCGCCCGAGAAAAATCGTAGGCCTTATGGCAAGCGCCAACCATGCCCAATGGCATCATTCTGCTTGACCGGAACGGGCAGTTTTTGGAAAACCGGATGGCTCCGAACAGAGGGTGATCAGCCCAAGCGCAGCGGACTAGTCTCCTCGAGGGCTACGCAACGAGCGTCTGTAAGCACCAGGAGTGATACCCGTCCATTTCTTGAATGCCCTGTGGAACGCACTGGTCTCAATGAAGCCAACCTCTGACGCAACGCCATCCACCGTCATACCTGCCCGGCACAGCAGACTGATGGAAATATCCCGCCGTAGATTATCTTTGAGCCGTTGGTAGGTGAAACCCTCAGCATAGAGCCTTCGCTGTAGGGTGGAACTGGACATGCTCAAGTCGCGGGCGAGCTCATCGAGTTCAGGCCACGTGTGTGGAGAGAGCAGTTTTAATCGCCGCCGGATCATAATGCTCGTACTGTCGTCGTTACGGTATTTCACAAGGAAGTTACTTGGCGTGCCTTTTAGAAAGGCAGGAAGAGAAGCGGGCGTTTGGCAAACCTTGTACGCCAGAAAGCTCTTCTCGAACACAGCGGAGGTTCTATCGGCCCTCCACTCGATTTCCTCACAAAAGCGCATTCGATAGTCGCTGTCGTCCACCGGCTGAGGAGGACGCATCGATAACTTCACAATAGGAATGCGCCTGTCGCACAGCCAGCAAAGCAGGCCGTGCACGAGCACCAGCCAGGCACCGTAACAAAACACCCTTCGCAACTCACCATGATCATGAATGATAATTGCAGCATGCTCTCCCTCGCATTCCACCGACCCGTAGATGTCATCAAGGGCAGTCCTGAGAAACGCCAGAATCCGCTTGAGCGCCTGCCCAATGGTGTCGCAGCCGAGGGCCAATTGCGCCATCAGCTTGAAGCTACCTCTGCGAAGGGGATGACTGTCTGCCGCAAAAAACTCATCGTCGAGCAAATCCGCTAACGCAATCCACAATCTGGAGAACGTACCAGCAGGTACCCTGGCATAGCGCTGGTCCAGCAGGTGTGGATCAATATGCGCGTGGCTGAGCACAGTAGCGACATCCAGGCCACGCAGTTCTGCTCCTTGAAGTGCGTCCCGCACGAGGCTGATCGACGTAGTGCCTTTGTGGGCAGAAAACTCCATCTGGGGCTCCGTTGCTAACTCGATACCGAAGGCTGCCTTGCAAAGCATACACGCCGATCCATATAGCCAATACCCTATGTTCAGAAGCCACCAAGGGTTGAATTGGCGTCCAACTTCCTGGGGGCAGTCCAGATACAGCACCGTCTTCAAAAATCTGTGCTGTACCTGTGGCGGGCACGCCCGCGAAGAGACCAGTACAGTCAACCCGCCTCTTGCATGGCTACACACAATTCAAGAAACCGCGAGGCAGCCCGCGAAGGCGTAGCCGCATGCGGCAACAGAATGGAAAAACGCCGCACCAGCGCCTGCGGCGCTACCTGCAGCCGGTGCAGCGCCCCATCCTCATGGCGAATGGACATCGCCGACACAAAGCCAACCCCCATCCCGGCCCGGACCGCCTCTTTTACCCCTTCAACGCCCGCGATCTCCAACGCCACACGCATCGCCACGCCATCACGGGCAAACGCCCGCTCGACGATCTGCCGCACACCCGAGCCGCTTTCACGCAGTACCAACGGGTAGGCGCCGAGCGCCGCCAGCGTCTGCTGGTCACTGCCTGCCAGCGGATGCCCACGGGGCACAATCGCCACGATCTCGTCCTCGCGCCACGGCGTCACTTGCGTACCCAACGGCAATTCCTGCCCGGGCGGCCCCTCGATCAGAGCGATATCAACACTGTCCAGGGCGGCGACGATCTCCGCCGTGTTGCCATGCGAGGTGCTGACCAGCACATCTGGATAACGCCCGTGAAAATCGGCGATCAGGTAAGGCAGCAGGTAACTGGCAGGCGTGGTACTGGCGCCGATGCGCACGGTGCCGCGCTCCAGCCCGCGCATGGCCTCGCGCAGCGCTTGCGCCTGGCGGAAGGTTTCGCGCAGGCGCTCGGCATGCGCCAGCAACTGCTCACCGGCCGCAGTCAGCCGCACGCCGCGGCCGGCACGTTGGTAAAGGGGTTCGCCAAATGCCTCTTGCAAGAGCTTGAGCTGGCCGGACACCGCCGGCTGCGACAGATGCAGGGTTTGGGCCGCATGGCTGATGTTGCCGTGTTCGGCAACCGTGGCGAACGTTATCAGCTGTTCTGGGGTCATGATTCAAAAATATCAGCTATACGGATATTTGCCATCCTAAATTACGATTTTTTATAAGCTTATAACCAGATTAACGTAGGCCTTGTCGAAACACCTTTTCCGGAGGACTCACATGGCCACGGTTCCGTCCAACCCTGCCTTTGCCCCTACCCTCTCCACCCGAGGGCGGCTCAATGGCATTCTGTTCGTCGCGCTGTTCGCGGTCGCAGTCACGCAACTGGCGGCCATACCCGCTATCGCCAACCTGGGCATCAGCCCGCTGATCGTGGGTATCGTCGCAGGTGCCCTGTATGGCAACGCGCTGCGTGACGGCGTACCGGCAAGCTGGGCGGCAGGCATCAATTTTTCCGCTCGCGGCCTGTTACGCATTGCCGTGGCATTTTTTGGCCTGCGGGTAAGCCTGCAGGAAATTGCCGAAGTCGGCTGGTCGGGGCTTATCGTCTCGGTACTGGTAGTCACCAGTACCCTGCTGATCGG
The DNA here is from genome assembly GCF_029840855.1 of Pseudomonas sp. GD03862. NCBI lineage: Bacteria > Pseudomonadati > Pseudomonadota > Gammaproteobacteria > Pseudomonadales > Pseudomonadaceae > Pseudomonas > Pseudomonas sp. GD03862. The sequence continues at coordinate 89,372 of NZ_JAOCDI010000012.1, read as the reverse complement.
CCTGTGGTGTGGCATGAAAGTGTTCAAGCTCGACCGCGATACCGCGTTGCTGACCGCCGCCGGCAGCGCCATCTGCGGCGCCGCCGCCGTGCTGGCATTCGAATCGGCGCTGCGCAGCGCCCCCCATAAAAGCGCCATGGCAGTCGGAAGCGTAGTGCTGTTCGGTACCTTGTCGATGTTCCTTTACCCACTGGCGATCAATGCCGGCTGGCTGCATCTGGATACCATGGGCGCGGGGCTGCTGCTGGGAGGCACTGTCCACGAAGTGGCGCAGGTGGTAGGCGCGGCCAGCAATGTCAGCCCCGAAGCCACGCATGTCGCCACCATCGTCAAGATGACCCGGGTCATGCTGCTGGTGCCGGTACTGCTGGTGGTGGGCCTGTGGATCAGCCGTTCGCGCAAGGCTGGCCAGGCGCAGGGCAACGGGCGCATTGCCATGCCCTGGTTCGCTTTCGGCTTCCTGGCACTGGTCCTGGTGAATTCACTGCAAGTGCTGCCTGGCAGCGTGACCCAGGCCGTGAACAGCCTGGACACCTTTGCCTTGACCATGGCCATGACGGCGTTGGGCATGGAAACCCGCTTCAGCCAGATTCGCCAGGCCGGGCCACGGGCGCTGGCGACCGGGGCGATCCTCAACCTGTGGCTGGTTGGCGGGGGGCTGGCGATTACCCTGGGGGTGCAGAAGCTGTTGGGCTGACGGGAGACCGAGTCGGCTGCTTCGCGGGTAAACCCGCTCCTACAGGTGGGTGCTGCCCTGAAGATGGCAACGCCCCTGTAGGAGCGGGTTCACCCGCGAAGCAGGCAGCTCGGTCTCAAGGTTTTTCACACCCCCCCTCGTTGCCGTCCACATTTCTAGGTATGGTGGTGTCAAAGAAGGATGTTTTACCCGCACAGGAAAGACTTAGATGCCTCAACGCCATGTCATCAATGCATCCGTCAGCCCCAAAGGCAGCCTGGAGACGCTGTCACAACGTGAAGTGCAGCAACTGAGTGAAGTCGGTACCGGTAGCCTTTACACACTGTTCCGCCAGTGCGCCCTGGCAATCCTCAACACTGGCGCCCATGTCGACAATGCCAAGACTATCCTTGAGGCCTACAAAGACTTCGAGGTGCGTATCCACCAACAGGACCGCGGCGTGCGCCTGGAGCTGCTGAACGCCCCGGCAGACGCCTTCGTCGATGGCGAAATGATCGCCAGCACCCGTGAAATGCTGTTCAGCGCCTTGCGCGACATCGTCTACACCGAAAGCGAGCTGGCCAGCCAGCGCATCGACCTGGAGAGCTCCCAGGGCATCACCGACTACGTTTTCCACCTGCTGCGCAACGCGCGCACCCTGCGCCCAGGCGTGGAGCCGAAGATGGTGGTGTGTTGGGGCGGCCACTCGATTAGCACCGAGGAATACCAGTACACCAAGAAGGTCGGCCATGAACTGGGCCTGCGCAAGCTGGATGTCTGCACCGGCTGCGGCCCGGGCGTGATGAAAGGCCCGATGAAGGGCGCCACCATCGCCCACGCCAAGCAACGCATGCATGGCAGCCGCTACCTGGGCCTGACCGAGCCCGGCATCATCGCCGCCGAGGCGCCCAACCCGATCGTCAACGAACTGGTGATCCTGCCAGACATCGAGAAGCGCCTGGAGGCCTTCGTGCGTGTCGGCCACGGCATCATCATCTTCCCGGGCGGTGCCGGCACGGCGGAGGAGTTCCTTTACCTGCTGGGCATCCTCATGCACCCGGACAACCACGACCTGCCGTTCCCGGTGGTGCTCACCGGCCCGCGCAGCGCCGAACCTTATCTGCAACAGTTGCACGCTTTCGTCGGCGCCACGCTGGGTGAAGCGGCCCATCGCCTGTACGAAATCATCATTGATGACCCGGCGGAAGTCGCCCGGCACATGGTCGAAGGCCTCAAGGCGGTCAAGCAGTTCCGCCGCGAGCGCAACGATGCCTTCCACTTCAACTGGCTGCTGAAGATCGAGGAGAGCTTCCAGCGACCGTTCGACCCGACCCACCAGGCCATGGCCGACCTGGACTTGCGCCGCGAGCTGCCGCCCCATGAACTGGCGGCCAACCTGCGCCGGGCGTTTTCCGGGATTGTCGCAGGCAACGTCAAGGACAAAGGCATCCGCCTGATCGAGGAACACGGGCCGTATCAGATCCACGGTGACAGCGCCGTACTGGACCCGCTGGGCCGGCTGCTGCAGGCATTCGTCGACCAGCACCGGATGAAGCTGCCCGGCGGCGCGGAGTATGTACCGTGCTATCAGGTAGCGACCTGACCACGCTGTTTTGCTGATGACGGGCACGGATGCCCGTCAAACGCGGGGGCCGGGTGACGGGAGCGCCTGTATGGATCACCCACAGGGGTTACATGAAAGCTCACCCACCTAGGTAATTCGCTCATTGCCGGAGTTCAACCAGCGCCCGCTCGAAAAACCGAATGCTGTCGCGCCCCCCACGTTTGGACTGGTACAACGCCACATCCCCCTGCTCGATCAACGCCGCCAGGCTCGCCGGCGGCTGATCGAACACGTTGGCACCAATGCTCAAGGTAACCGCCTGGGGCGTAGGCACGGTCTTGTCGGCGTACTGCTGGAACTGCTCACGCAGCCCACTCCCCAGTTCCATGACCCGTTCACTGCTCGCGCCACTGAGCAAGATGACGAACTCATCCCCGCCTAACCGCGCCGCCAGCGAGCGCTCGGGCAGCGCCGTACGGATCATCTCGCTCAAGGCAATCAGCAAACGGTCGCCGGCGATATGCCCGTGCAGGTCGTTGACCAGTTTGAAGTTGTCGATGTCGATCAACAGCAATGCCCCGGGTTGCGCCGGGCTCACGTCCTTGAAGAAATGCCCCGCCCGCACCTCCAGTGCACGCCGGTTGTACAGCGCAGTCAGCGGGTCACGGGCTGCCAGCCGGGCAATACGCTCTTCCCGCCGGTAACGTACGGTGCCGGTCATCGACAAGGCAATCAGCATGATCGCCATCGCGCCTTCCACCAGCGAAACCTGAATGATCAGCCCGCCAAAGGTCGCCAGGTCAATCAGCGTGCCTGGCGTGATCGCGATGGCCGCCTTGGCCACATAGAACAGCCCATGGATCAGCAACACATAGCGCAGTTGCACGGCCCCGACACTCAGCGATTTGCCATGTGGCCGCAGCAGGAAACTGGCCTTGAGCGTCAGCGAGGCCACCAACAACGAGTTGACCATCAGCATCACCTTCGACCACTGCGGGCCCACGGGCAGCAGCAGCAAGGCAAACCAGACCACCACAACCATCATCCAGGCGCGTGACAAGCGCTCCTGGGTGAAGCGCAGCACGCCGATCAGGAAAAAAACGTGGGCCACCACCAGCAAGCCATTGGCGAACCAGATGCCGATGAACAGAAAGCCGACCCCGCGCAACAATGCCAGGGTGCTACCAACCGTAATCGTGGCGAAACCCGCACTCCAGTACAGCAACGAGGTTTCGCGCACACTGCGCCATTCAATCGCCAGGTACAAGGCGGCCGCAGCGGCCAAAGCGACTGAAATAGTCAGCATCGTGGGTGGATCTAACGCCATATACGCATTGGCCTGTCTGGTTAACGGGAAAAGGCCCGACTGTATGCGATCGTGATCACGTTCAGAGGGGCCTTGCAAGGTTGCCTGCACATTGTAAACCAGCCCCTGACAAAGGGCCGTGGGCAGCAATATCATAATGACATCAATGCGCGATGCGTACCACTCTGGCCCTTCGCTGGCTTGCCGGCGACAGGGCCATTGCAGGCGACGTCAGAGCACCCGTTTGATCAACGGTTCCAGCCGGCTATAGCGCAGCCGACGCAGAAACTTGCGCACTTGCTTGGGATGTTCGGCCTTCGCCCCCAGCGCCTCTGCCGAGCCGATTCTCGGCGCAAAGCGCCGCAGCTCGCTCAACTCCGCTTCCCGTGGCGCCAGCCATTGACCCTGCGGGTCGTCGATCAGCAGGCCGTTCTCCAGGTCCAGGTTGAACCCGCGCGGGTTGAGGTTGTTGCCGGTCAGCAGCGAATAACGCTGGTCGATCCAAACGCCCTTGGCATGGAAGGTATGCCCGGGATCGTTCCAGATGCGTACTTGCAACTGGCCGCTGGCAATCGCGGCGTGGCGGCGGTGGGCGAAGGCGCGCAGGTTGTCCTCGTACAGATAGGGCAATGCACCACTGGCACTGAACGGTTCGCCAGGGGCGATGTAGAAGTCGTTGGCGGTGCGGTCACCGACAATCAGCTCCACCCCAACCCCCCGCGCCAGGGCATGGTCAAGTTCGCGCATCACGACCTGCGGCGGGTTGAAATACGGCGTACTGATGATGATCTGCGTGCGCGCCACTGCCAGCAAGGCGCACAGCGCCCGGTTCAGCGGATTGCCACGGCCCACACCCAGCAGCGGGATCACCTGCAGGCCCTGCCCCGGCACGCTGGCCGGTACCTCGTAGTCCATGCGCCGCAGCCGTGCGCGCAAACGCCGAATGTCGCCGCGCAAACTGCGGGTAGAAGGTGGCGCCGGCAGGTCGAGGCGCGGTGTGGCGGTATGGTGCAGCAAACGCTGAACCAGGCCGACCATGGCATCAGCCAGTGCCGGTGACTGGAACAGGTGGTAGCGATCCAGGCGATAGCGGTCGAAACGATGCAGGTAGACGTTGTTCAGACTGGCGCCGGTGTAGATCACGCAATCGTCGATGATGCTGCCTTTGAGGTGCAACACCCCGAACAGTTCGCGGGTCTGCACTGGCACGCCATGGATCGCGATGTCCAGCCCGTGCAACTGGCGCTGGGCCTGGTACCAGGCGGCATTGCCCGGCTGACGCCCGGCCCCCAGCAGCCCGCGCCTGGCGCGGAACCAGTCGACCACGATGGTGATCTCCAGGCCTGGCCGCGCGGCCTTGGCCTGGTACAAGGCATCCAGCACTTCCTGGCCGGCCTCGTCCTCCTGCAGGTACAGCGCAACGATAACAATGCGCCGAGTCGCCGTACGGATGCGCTCGAACAAGCAGGCGCGGTAAGCCCTGGCATCGGGCAGCACCTGGATCGCTTCGGGGGCCATGGCATAGCCTGGCAAGCCCGCCAGCATGGTTTCGGGGTTCACTGACGCTCACCTTCTCTGTGCAATCACTGTCGGCCCCGCCAGCCGGCGGCGCCATTCCTGGCCGCTGCATCCGAGGTGTATGATCGACCCGGCAACGACCCATAACAACAAGAACCACGCGAGGCTCTGCTTTCTCACTGCCCCTGACCAACCAGGCCTCAGCTTGCACAGGAACAGCGCAATGGTCCACCCCGCTTCTGCAAACCTATCGCCGTCTAGTGTAAAGAATTGTTCGGCAAAGACCTTTGGCTTCCTGATTTTGCCCAATTTCACCACTATCGGCCTTGCGTCGGCGGTGGAGACCCTGCGCATGGCCAACCTGGCCGCGCGCAAGCCACTGTATCGCAGTGTGCTGATCGCCGCAGACGACGCGCCGGTGGTGGCCAGCAACGGCATGCGCGTACTGCCCGACTACAACATCACCAACGCCCCCGCGCTGGATGCCTTGCTGGTGGTCGGCGCCAACCCGATCGACCGAAGCCGTAGCAACCGCCCATTGATCGACTGGTTGCGCCAACTGGCCCGCCAGCGCTTGCCACTGGGCGGTATCTGCACCGGTAGCTACCTGCTGGCCAAGGCCGAATTGCTCAAGGGTTACCGCTGCACCATCCACTGGGAAGACCTGCCGACGTTGCAGGCGCACTTCCCCGGTATCGTGATCTCCAGCCAGCTGTTCGAACTGGACCGCGACCGTTACACCTGCTCAGGCGGCGTGGCGGCCATGGACATGATGCTGCAACTGGTGGCCCGGGACACGGGCGGCCAGGACATCGCGGCCAAGGCCGCCGAGCTGTTGCTGTGCGACCGCGTGCGCGGTGAGCGTGAGCGCCAGCGTGTACCGCTGCGCACCCTGCTCGGCAGCGCTCAGCCCAAACTGAGCCAGGTGGTGGCGATCATGGAGGCCAATCTGGAGGAACCGCTGGGGCTGGAGGAACTGGCCAGCCTCAACGACGTGACCGTGCGCCAATTGGAGCGGCTGTTCCACAAGTACCTGCAGCGCACGCCCAGCCAGTATTACCTGGAGCTGCGGCTGTCGCGGGCGCGGGAGTTACTGCTGCGCAGCGACGTGCAAGTGCGTGAGGTGGCGCTGGCCTGCGGCTTCAGTTCGCCTGCGCATTTCTCCAAGAGTTATAGCCGGTTCTTCGGGCTGTCGCCTTTAGGGGAGCGGCGGCAGGCCTCTCTCCATTGAATGGGGTCATGTATTGGCTTGGCTGGCCTCTTCGCGGGCAAGCCCGCTCCTACACGCACGTGGTCCGCCACAGGCTTTTGTAGGAGCGGGTTCACCCGCGAAAGGGCCGGGCCTGCTGGCCAATCTCCACCCGCCGCTCACCGTTGCCGCCGCCACCGTATTCGCGGGTAAACCCGCTCCTACACGCACATCGGTGGTCCGCCACAGGCCGTTGTAGGAGCGGGCTTGCCCGCGAAGAGGCCAGTGCAGGTCAACTAATCTTCAAGGGCCGCGTGCGCCGTCTCCCGACACATCAGCATGGCCACAAGCGCCACCAGTGCTGCCGCCAGCAAGTATCCTGCCGGGGCCAGCTTGCTGCCCGTCACCTGAATCAGCCAGGTGGCAATGAACGGCGCAGTCCCGCCAAACAGCGCATTGGCCACATTGAAGCTCAGGGCAAACCCGCTGAAGCGCACCCGGGTCGGAAAGATTTCGGCCAGCAGGCACGGCAAGGTCCCGTCGTTCATCGCCAGCATCGCACCGAAAAGGATCTGGATGGCCAGAATCACCAGCAGCGGCTGACCGTCCAGCAGGCGAAACAACGGCACGGTCAACCCCAGGAACAACAGCGAGGCCACCACCAGCATGGTCTTGCGACCAAACTGGTCGGACAGCCGCCCCATCAGGAAGATCAAGCCGATATAGGTGGCCAGCGACACCGTCGAGGCGATGAACGAATCCCGCTCGCTCATGCCCATTTCACTGGACAGGTAGGTCGGCATGTAACTGAGCAACAGGTAGAACGCAACCGCATTCAGGCAGGTGACACCCATGCCGATCGCCAGACTGCGCCGGTGCTGGCCCAGCAGTTCGCGCAGCGGCGTCGTGGCCATGCCGGCCTTGGTTTCCAGGCGCTGCTCCATCTCCAGGAACTTGGGCGTGTCCTGCAAGCTCATGCGGATATAGCGCCCTACCAGGCCGAACGGCGCCGCCAGCAGGAACGGCAGGCGCCAGCCCCACTCATGCAGGGCTTCACTGCTGAGCAGCTCATGCAACACCGCGACGAACGCCGCACCGAACAACAACCCCGCCGCCGTGCTGGCCGGCACGATGCTGGTGTACAAGCCACGCCGCCCAGGCGGCGCGTACTCGGCCAGGAACGCAGCGGCCCCGGCGTACTCACCCGAGGCGGAAAACCCCTGTACCAGGCGGATCAGCAACAGCAAGGCCGGTGCCCACAGCCCGATCTGCGCATAGCCCGGCAACAAGCCGATGCAGAAGGTGGATACCGACATGATCAGGATCGACCACGAGAGCGCGTTTCGCCGACCGTGTCGATCGCCGAAATGGCCCCAGACGATGCCACCCAGCGGGCGCACCAGGAACGACAGGGCGAATACCGCAAAGGTGGCCAGCAAACCGGTGGTCTTGTCAGTTTGCGGGAAGAAGGTGGCGGCGATGATGGTGGCCAGATAGCCGTAGGCGGCGTAGTCGAACCACTCGACGAAGTTGCCCATGAAGCTGGCCCGGGCGGCCTTGCGCAGCGCCTGGCGTTCGGCGTTGTGTGCGGGGCCGGTGATGGCGGATGGGTCTAGGGTGGTGCTGGACATGACGGGTACCCTCTGGTTCTTTTAATTGGAGGCAGGGTCTGGTGGTCATACGGGGATCTTGTTGTTGTCTGGGCCAGCCTTTTCGCAGGAAACCCCGCGCCTACGACAACGGTGAAATCCCCGTAGGAGCGGGCTTGCCCGCGAAGCAGCCGACGCCGATGCTTATTTGCGAATGATGTTGTGCTCCGGCCCATACGGGAACTTGGTGATGTTCTCGGCGCCGCTGTCGTTGACGATCAGGATGTCATGCTCGCGATAACCGCCCGCCCCCGGCCGCCCTTCAGGCAGCATGATCATCGGCTCGATCGACACCACCATGCCCGGTTCCAGCACGGTATCGATGTCCTCGCGCAGCTCCAGCCCCGCCTCGCGGCCGTAGTAATGGCTGAGCGTGCCGAACGAATGGCCATAGCCGAAGGTGCGGTACTGCAGCAGGTCGTGGCGCAGGAAGATCTCGTTCAGTTCGCGGGCGATATCGCTGCAGCGCATGCCTGGGCGCACCAGTTGCAGCCCGGCTTCGTGCACTTCGACGTTGGCCTGCCACAGGCGCAGGTACTCGTCCGGGCAGTGGTCAAGGAACAGGGTGCGCTCCAGCGCGGTGTAATAACCGGCGATCATGGGGAAACAGTTGAGGCTGAGGATCTCGCCCTTGCCCACACGGCGGCTGGTGACCGGGTTGTGTGCGCCATCGGTGTTGAGCCCGGACTGGAACCAGGTCCAGGTGTCCATCAGCTCGGCGTCCGGGAAGCGTTTGGCAATTTCGCGCACCATCGCCTGGGTGGCATGCAGTGCCACCTCGTACTCGGGCACCTGCTCACGCAGGGCCTCGACCACTGCCGCTCCGCCGATGTCGGCCACCTGTGCACCGTGACGGATAAGCGCCTGCTCCTCGGCCGACTTGATCATGCGCATACGCATGCACGGCGCAGCGATGTCCACCAGCTCGGCCTTGGGGTAGCAGGCGGCGAATTTGCCGTGGTTCTGCAGGTTCAGGTGGTCGTACTCCACGCCGATGCGCGAGGCCAGCGGCAACGCCTGCTGGATGGCGACGAAATAGTTGTCGCGCTGCCAGTCGGTGTAGACGATGTTGTCAGTGCCCACCGTGCGCCGCCAGGGTTGCCCGCCGTCGATGTTGGCGCTGATCGAGACCACCTTGTCCTGGGTGATCACCAGCGCATAAGGGCGGCCGAACGAGCAGTAGAGGAAATCGCTGTAATAGTTGACGTTGTGATACGAGGTGAAGATTGCCGCCTCGATGTCCTGCTCGGCCATATAGGCCCGCAGCCGGGCGTGGCGAGCAGCGTATTCCTGAGCGGAGAAGGTTGGCTGCACCTTGTCGCCATTGCGGATTTTCAGGGTCTTGGGCATTTGCATGGTCGGGGTTCCTTGTCGTTGTGAGCACGCTGTTCAGGCCGGCCGCCTGAGAAGCATTGCAACAGAACCGACGAGGACACTTTTGTATCTATCCGACCTGGAATTGGCGGGATGACCACTGGCCAAGGGGGCGCTGAGCGCCCCCCGCCAGGCAACGCTATTTCAGATCAAAGCGGTCCAGCTCCATGACCTTCTGCCAGGCGGCCACAAAGTCCCGGACAAACTTGTCACCGCCATCACTGCTGGCATACACCTCGCTCAACGCCCGCAACTGGGCATGCGAACCGAACACCAGATCGACCCGGCTACCGCTCCACTTCACCTGCCCGGTCTTGCGGTCACGGCCTTCAAAGGTTTCGTTGTCCGCCGAGGTCGGTTTCCACTCCACGCTCATATCCAGCAAGTTGCGGAAGAAGTCGTTGCTCAGCGTCCCCGGCTTGTCGGTGAACACGCCGAGTTTGCTACCACCATGGTTGGCACCGAGCACCCGCAGGCCACCGATCAGCACGGTCAGCTCTGGCGCGGTCAGGGTCAGCAACTGCGCCTTGTCCAGCAACAGTTTCTCGGCCTTGACGCTGTAGCGTGCCTTGGTGAAGTTGCGGAAGCCATCGGCCAGCGGTTCCAGCACGGCGAACGACTCGACGTCAGTCTGCTCCTGCGACGCATCGACTCGGCCCGGGCGGAACCCTACGCTGCCGCTGTAGCCCGCATCCTTGGCAGCTTTTTCGACTGCCGCGGTACCGGCCAGCACGATCAGGTCAGCCAGGGAAACCTTCTTGCCGCTGCTGTTGAACTCGCCCTGGATCTTCTCCAATGCCGCCAGCACCTTGTCCACGCCCTGGTTTGCAGCCCAGTCCTTCTGTGGCGCCAAGCGCAAACGCGCGCCGTTGGCACCACCGCGCTTGTCGGAGCCGCGGAAGGTCGACGCGGATGCCCAGGCGGTGGAGACCAGTTCACCCACGCTCAAACCCGAGGCCAGGATCCTGGCCTTGAGGGTCGCGATGTCTTGCTCGCTGATCGTGGCTGGGTCAGCTTTGGGCAACGGGTCTTGCCACAGCAACTCTTCATTGGGCATTTCCGGGCCCAGATAGCGCGCCAGCGGGCCCATGTCGCGGTGGATCAGCTTGTACCACGCACGGGCAAAAGCATCCGCCAGCTGGTCAGGGTTTTCTTTGAAGCGGCGAGCGATTGGCTCGTAAATGGGGTCGAAGCGCAATGCCAGGTCGGAGGTCAACATCGACGGTGCATGCCTTTTACCGGGATCGTGTGCATCGGGCACCATGCCTGCGCCTTTGCCATCTTTCGGCCGCCACTGGTGCGCGCCGGCCGGGCTTTTGGTCAGCTCCCATTCAAAGTCGAACAGGTTATTCAGGTACTCGTTGCTCCACCGGGTCGGGGTGGAGGTCCAGGTCACTTCCAGGCCACTGGTGATGGTATCCCCGCCTTTGCCGGAGCCAAACGTGTTGTGCCAGCCCAGGCCCTGCATCTCCAGGCCTGCCGCTTCCGGCTCGGGGCCGACGTTGTCGGCGGGGCCGGCACCGTGGGTCTTGCCGAACGCGTGGCCACCGGCGATCAAGGCCACGGTTTCTTCATCGTTCATGGCCATGCGGCCAAAGGTTTCACGGATGTCCTTGCCCGAGGCCACGGGGTCGGGGTTACCTTCCGGGCCTTCCGGGTTCACGTAGATCAGGCCCATCTGCACGGCGGCCAGCGGGTTTTCCAGGTTACGCTCGGCCGACAGGTCGCGATTCTGCTCTTCACCATGCTTGGCCGGCTCGGCCACCAGGTCACCCTGCCCCGGCGGCTGCGCCTTGACCTGATCCTTGCCGTAACGGGTATCACCCCCTAGCCAGACCTTTTCCGACCCCCAGTACACGTCTTCGTCCGGCTCCCACACATCGGCACGCCCGCCGGAGAAGCCGAAGGTCTTGAAGCCCATGGATTCGAGGGCAACATTACCGGTGAGCACGATCAGGTCGGCCCAGGAAATCTTGTTGCCGTACTTCTGCTTGATCGGCCACAGCAGGCGCCGGGCCTTGTCCAGGCTGACGTTGTCCGGCCAGCTGTTGAGCGGGGCGAAGCGTTGCTGGCCAGAGCCCGCACCACCGCGGCCATCACCAATGCGGTAGGTGCCGGCGCTATGCCAGGCCATGCGGATGAACAGCGGGCCGTAGTGGCCGAAGTCGGCCGGCCACCAATCCTGCGAGTCGGTCATCAAGGCGGTGAGGTCTTTCTTCAGGGCCTGGAAGTCGAGGCTCTTGAACGCCTTGGCATAGTCGAAGTCCGGGTCGGGGCTGGACTTGGAGGAATGCTGGTGAAGAATTCTCAGGTTGAGCTGGTCAGGCCACCAGTCACGGTTGGTGGTGCCGCCACCTGCGGTTTGATGGAACGGGCATTTCGATTCGTTCGACATCTGCGGGTACCTTTGGGTCGGTTATCCAGATTTCCGGTCTATGCCAGTGTTCTTTCAGCCGAGCGGGTGGGCTCGTACTACCCCTCATCAGGTGTACACGGGGCTTGCGAAGCTGTCACGGCGGGGGGGGCACGGTCTTGCACGCAGGTGCTGACGCGCTGCCCTGTCGCGGAATTCGCGGGGCCACGAGAAAGACTAGCCGAGCTTGGGCAGAGTTCTAATAGAGTGGCTGTTGGAGCCTGATAGGCTGGCTCTGTCAGGCGCAGGCCTGTATCGGCCTCATCGCGGTCAAGCCCGCGATGAGGCCGGCACATCCATACAAGGCACAAGGCCCCACGCCATGCTTCAATACACAGCCATACCCTTTGCCCAGGACGCCGAGCCCTCATGAACCGCAACGACCTGCGCCGCGTCGACATGAACCTGCTGGTGCTGTTCGAAGCCCTGATGATCGAACGCAACCTGACCCGCGTGGGTGAAAAGCTGTTTATCACCCAATCCACCGTCAGCGCCGCCCTCGCCCGCCTGCGCGAGCTGTTCGACGACCCGCTGCTGATCCGCAGCGGCCGGGCCATGGAACCCACCCCGCGGGCCATGCAGATCTTTGCTGAACTGGGCCCGGCCATGGACGTGATTTCCGCTGCCATCAGCCGCGCCCGCGAGTTCGACCCGGCCAACAGCTGCAACGTGTTCCGCCTGGGCCTTTCTGACGATGCCGAGTTCGGCCTGTTTCCGGCCCTGCTGCAGGCCCTGCGTGAAGAAGCCCCCGCCATTAGCGTGGTAGTGCGGCGGGCCAATTTCCTGCTGATGCCGGGCCTTCTGGCCAGCGGCGAGATCTCGGTAGGTGTGAGCTATACCACCGACCTGCCGGCCACCGCCAAACGCCGCAAGCTGCGCGACATCGGTGTACGGGTGCTGCGCGCCGACGACCGCCCGGGGCCGCTGACCCTCGACGAATACTGCGCCCGCCCGCATGTGATGGTGTCGTTCTCCGGTGACATGAGCGGCAACATCGACCTCGACCTGGCACGCATCGGGCGTTGCCGCAAGGTGGTGCTGGCGGTGCCGCAGTTCGGTAGCCTGCGCGCCCTGCTGCGCAACACCGAGCTGATCGCCACGGTGCCGGACTATGCCGCGTGTGCCCTCGCCGACGACGGCAGCTTGCGCGCCGACCCGGCGCCGTTCGACATCACCGAGGCCGAGCTGTCGATGGTCTGGAGCGGCGCCCAGGACAACGACCCCGCCGAGCGCTGGCTGCGCGACCGCATCCTGCAGTTCATGGCCACGCAGTGATGTCCTCTTCGCAGCGCAACGCTGCGCCTACCGGTCGTACAGCCTGAAGCACGCGGCTGCTATTTGCCGCGCTGCATCCAGGCTGCACCAAGCCCACTGAGGCAGATCACCAAAATCCCCACCAGGCTCAGGGTATCCGGCACCTGGCTGTACACCACGAAGCCAAGCAACCCGGCAAACACGATCTGGCAATAGCTGAACGGCGCCAGCAACGCCGGCGCCGCATGGCGGAAGGCCTGGGTCAACAGCAGGTGCGCAGTCATGCCAAAGCCGCCCAGTGCCAGCATCAACAGGGCATGATCCCAGCGCGGCACCTCCCAGAAGAACGGCACCAGGGCACTCATTGCCAAGGTGTTGCACAAACCCGCATAGAAGTTGCTGGTGGTCGGGCTGTCATGCGCCGCCAGAATCCGCGTCAGCAACTGATAGAAGCAGAAGCCCAATGCCGAACCGAACGGATACAGAATGGCCGGGGTAAACATCGCCCCGCCAGGGTGCACCACCACCAGCACGCCGATAAAGCCCATCACCACCGCCACCCACTGCCCCACTGTCACTCGCTCTTTGAGCAGCGGCGCCGACAACGCGGTGACCAGCACCGGGGCAAGGAAGTTGACGGCCGTGGCCTCGGCCAGTGGCAGGTATTGCAAGCCGGTCGTGAACAGCAGGCTGGTGCTCAGCAGGCTCAGGGCCCGCAAGGTCTGCAATACCGGCCGGCGGGTGCGCAATACGTTGAGCCCAGACTTGGGCAGGAAGATGCCGGCCATCAGCAACGTGTGCACCACATAACGCGCCCACACCACCATGACTATCGGGTACAGGCCACCCAGGAATTTGGACAAGGCATCGTGGCTGGCGAACAGGAACGTCGCCACCACCACCAACGCGATGCCGCGCAGGGGTTGGTTGACGCCGGACAGCGGTGTGCTGGAACTCATGGCTCTCTCGATGACGGCGGGGCAACATGCCTCGCCCAAGGAAGGCCGCGCAGGCATTGCCTGGCGGATGTAACAGCTGGGATTCTAGAAGAGATGGCGCAGAATAAGGAAGTTCATTTGCCGCTTGCCCCGGCCAAGTGCAATTTCTGTTCGCTGATCGACCACTTTCCACCTTGTCTGCATGGCCCGTACACGGTTGATCGCCGACCATCGACCGACCCTGCACACCCTACAAGGAATTTACATGCAAAGGCTCAGCACCCGCACCGGCCTGGACCTGCCCGCCATCGGCCTGGGCACCTGGCCAATGACCGGCAGTGAATGCACCCAGGCCGTGCGCCAGGCACTGGACGTGGGTTACCGGCACATCGATACCGCCACCGCCTACGAAAACGAAGCGGCCGTTGGCCAGGCGCTGCGCGACAGCGACGTGCCACGCGAGCAGATCCACCTGACCACCAAGGTCTGGTGGGACCGCCTGGAGCCCAAAGCCATGCGTCAGTCGCTGGAAGACAGCCTGCGCGCGCTGGGTACCGAACAGGTCGACCTGTTCCACATCCACTGGCCAGGCACGGACTGGGACCTGGCCCGCAGCATCGACACCCTGGTAGCGCTGCGTGACGAAGGCAAGGCGCGCCACATTGGCGTGGCCAACTTCCCGTTGGGGTTACTGCGCCAGGTGGTGGAAACCCTGGGCGCGCCGTTGTCGGCGATTCAGGTGGAATACCATGTTCTGCTCAGCCAGCAACCGCTACTCGACTTCGCCCGCAGCCATGATTTGTTGCTCACCGCCTATACCCCGCTGGCACGCGGCCAGGCAGCGGCGCAGCCGGTGATCCAGGCGATCGCCCGCAAGCATGGCGTGCTGCCCAGCCAGGTGGCGCTGAAATGGCTGCTGGACCAGGACGGCGTGGCGGCGATCCCCAAAGCCAGCAGCCGCGAAAACCAGCTGGCCAACCTGGCCGCGTTGACCGTGCAGCTGGATGACGAAGACCGCACAGCCATTGCCGGGCTGCCGAAAGACCAGCGCGTGGTTAGCCCGCCGTTTGCCCCGGACTGGAACAGCTGAGGTCGCCGCGCAAGTCATTGTTCTTGGGTGATGACCTGCTTCAACCGCTCGCTCGCCGGTGCCGGCCGCCCGTAAAAGTAGCCCTGGAAGTGCGAACAGCCTTCCGCCGCGAGCCGGCGCATCTGCTCCTCCGACTCCACGCCTTCAGCCGTGATCTTGATCATCAGGCTGTTGGACAGCTCGGTAATGGCGCGAATGATCGACATGGCCTCGCGGCTGTCGCACATGTCATGCACGAACGACTTGTCGATCTTGATCCGGTCGAACGGGAACGAACGCAGGTAGCCCAACGATGAGTAGCCGGTACCAAAGTCATCCAGTGAAATGGACACACCCAGGTCTTTCAGCGCGCGCAAGGTGCGCACGTTTTCCTCGCTGTTGCCCAGCAGTACCGACTCGGTAATTTCCAGCTCCAGCCGCTGCGCCGGCAGGCCCGAGTCGGCCAGCGCGAGGGCGACGGTATGCACCAGATCGCCGTTCTTGAACTGCACCGCCGACAGGTTGACCGACACCGTCTGCTCACTGTCCCAACTGGCGGCCTCCTGGCAGGCCAGGTTCAGCGCACGGTTGCCCAGCTCGTGGATCAACCCGGTTTCTTCGGCAATGGGGATGAAGTCCATCGGCATGACCATGCCACGGGTCGGGTGTTCCCAGCGCAGCAGCGCCTCATAACCGGTAACGCTGCTGGTCTGATGATCGACTACCGGCTGGTAGTGCAACTGCAACTGCCCCAGGTGCAGCGCTGTGCGCAGGTCGGTTTCCACCAGGCGGCGCTGGCGGGCGGCAACGTCCAGTTCGACATCGAAGCATTCATAACGATTACGGCCGTTACGCTTGGCCTGGTACAGCGCCATGTCGGCGTAGCCCAGCAGTTGCTCTGCCTGGTCATGGTCATCAGGCGCGATGGCGATGCCGATGCTCACCCCCACCGCGAACTGATGCCCTTCGATCCGGAACGGCGGGCTGATGGCCTTGATCAGGCGCTGCGCGGTATTGCACGCGGCATCCCGCCCCTCCAGGCCCGTCAGCACCACGGCGAACTCGTCGCCACCCAGGCGGGCCAAGGTGTCGTGCTCACGCAGTTCGCGGCGCAGACGCTTGCCCAACTCGCGTAGCAGCTTGTCACCAAAGGCATGGCCAAGGGAGTCGTTGATGTTCTTGAAGTTGTCCAGGTCCAGGCACAGGGCAGCGGTCAGCTTGGTGTTTTCGCTGCCGCGCAACAGGGCCTGGCGCAGCCGTTCGTGGAACAGCGTACGGTTGGGCAACCCGGTGAGCGCGTCATGGTGCGCCATGTGGTGGATCTGCGCATGGGCGGCCAGCTCTTCGGTGGCGTCTTCGGCCACGAACAACACGTAATCGGCCTGCCCTTCGCGGTTTTGACTGAGCAGGGTACGGCTACGCAGTGTGCGTGGGCCGCGGGCGGTGTCGACGCGGGTTTCGGCGGCATGCCCCTTGGTACTGCGGGCACCCCGCACGAATTGCTGCTCCAGGTAGTCACCGGCAGCCGGTGCCAGGCATTCCTTGGGCAACTGGCCGATCATGCTGTGCTGAGGCCCGCCGAACAGGCGTTCGGCCTGCTGATTGGCCAACAGGATGCGCTGGCTTTCTAGGTCCTGGACGATGACGCTCGCGGGAATGTTGGCAATGACCGAATCGAGAAACTGCGACAGCTTGGCCATTTCCTGGCTGTACTGCTCGGCCAGCTCTTTGGCCTGCAGCAATTCGAGCTCCTGGCGGTGGCGTTCGGAAATGTCGCGGGTGACCTTGGCGAAACCCACCAGTTGCCCGGCATCGTCGTAAACCGCTTCGATGACCACATGGGCGTGGAAGGCCGTGCCGTCCTTGCGCAGCCGTGCACCCGTTTCCTCAAAGCGTCCGGTGCTGCGCGCCTGCTCCAGGTTGAATGCCGGCAACCCGGCTGCGCGCTCGGCATCGGTGTAGAACAGCGAGTAGTGCTGGCCGACGATTTCCTCGGCACGGTACCCCTTGGCGCGCTGGGCGCCGGGGTTCCAGTTGGCGACGATACCTTCAGGGGTGAGCAGGTAGATGGCATAATCCACCACGCTCTGGATCAACAGCCGGTACATGATGTCGGGGTTTGCTGCGAGCGACATGAACTTTACCTGAACCTTCGAAGCGCATGAAAAGGGACCCCGGCAAGCGGCGGCCGGGTCTTGGAAAGCGATGATGGCATTATGCCGCTCGTGAGCATTTTGTGAAGCACATCACAAAAATGGCGCTATCCCTTATCTGGACGAACGAAAGCGCCCCGCCCTCAATGGCGGGTGCCGGTCACCAGGAAGTTGAGCAAGTCCGGCTCATCCCCCAGGGCGATAGCCTGCGCCGGCCGCGGCAGGCTCGCCAGCACGGCATTGCAGAAAGCCACGGCGGGCAGATCCTGTGCGTAGCAACGCAGCAGCCAGTCACCCTCGCCCCCCAGCAACTGCAACGCCACCGCTCGGCCGATGCCCTGGCGACGGTACTTCTTCAAGATGAACAGGTCGGCAAGCTCCTGCGCAACGATGCCAGGCAGCTCGCTGCGCTCGACCAGCACGAAGCCGGCGATGAAGCCGTCCACCAGCACCAGATACGCGCCCCAGCCGTCGTCCTGCCAGTAGCGTTGCAGGTGCTCCTCGTGGATGTAGAAACGGCCGTCCGCCTCGACGTCTTCCTGCTCCCAGTCGGAGGACTCGTAGCAATAGAACTGGTAGAGATTGCGGATCAGCGACGCCTGGTCGATGGTGGTTGGCAGCAGCGCGATGGGGAGCATGGTGTGGGGGCCTGAACAAAAAGACGATTCTAGATCACCCGCCCCTGGCGACAAAAAGCCCGAGGCCTCCCCGCACGGAAAGCCCCAGGCAAAATCACAGTGACAAAACCTCGAACTCAGCCCTCCTGCAACGCCCGCGGCCGATGGCTTCGCGTCTCGGCGTCAGGCGACTTGGCACCCTGCAAGCGGAAGTCGAATGACAGCTCGGCAAAGCGCTCGCCTTGCACGCCGCGGTCGCGCGCCGCCGCCGCATCCTCGACAAAACGCAGTTCGCCGATCAGCCCGTCGCGGGTGGCATAGGCAAAGTCGTCCCACAGGTACTTGTCGCCAGCAAAGTTGATCTGCGTGGTCAGGTGGCGGTGCCCCGGTGCCGAGATGAAGAAGTGCACGTGCGCCGGGCGCTGGCCGTGGCGGCCGAGCAGGTCCAGGCATTCCTGGGTTGGGCCCTGCGGGTCGCAGCCATACCCGGACGGCACGATCGAGCGCGCGCGGTAACGGCCCTCGGCATCGGTGATGATACGCCGACGCAGGTTGAACTCGGACTGGGTCGAATCGAAGTACGAATAGGTGCCCTGGGTATTGGCGTGCCACAGGTCGACGGTGGCACCGGCCAACGGCTTGCCGTCGGCATCGAACACCTGGCCCTGAAGGAACATCACCACGCCTGGGTCAGTGCCGTCGTCCATGCGCGCTTCGCCCTGGGCCAGCGGCGCCCCGGCAACGTACAACGGGCCTTCGATGGTGCGCGGGGTGCCGCCGCCAAGGCCGGCTTCGGCATCCTTGGCATCCTGCAGCAGGTCGAGGAAGTGCTCGATACCCAGGCCAGCAGCCAGCAGGCCTGCCTCATTACGGCCGCCCAGGCGGTTGAGGTAGTCGACTGCGTGCCAGAACTCGTCCTCGGTGATTTCCAGGTCTTCGACCAAGCGAGCGGTGTCTTGCAGCACACGCAGAATGATCTGCTTGAAGCGCGGGTTTCCTTCGGCATGGTCCAGGCCAGCTACCCGGTTGAAGAAGGCTTGAATGTCGGCAGTGTGGGAAATTTTCACGGTCATCGTGCTTACCTCGTATTGTTCTTGTCAGGCATACAGGTGCGAATCAGCGATCGTCGCTGTGAATAGACGAGGGATGCCGACACAGGCCGTCGACCTCGATATCCATGTACGGGAACAGCGGCAGCTGCATCAACGTGTCATGCAACGCCTCGACGCTGGGCACATCGAACACGCTGTAGTTGGCGTAATGCCCGGCAATGCGCCACAGGTGGCGCCAGGTGCCTTCGCGCTGCAGGCGCTGGGCCAGTTCCTTTTCATCGGCCTTGAGCTGGGCGGCCTTGGCCGGGTCCATGTCGACCGGCAGCTTCACGGTCATCTTCACGTGGAACAACATGATTATCTCCTTGCTTGCTGATCAGCGACGGGCGAAGCGCGCCAGGCGCTGTTCGTCCAACGTCAGGCCCAGGCCGGGGGTGTGGGGGATGTGCAGCTGGAAGTCGCGGTATTGCGGCGGTTCGTTGACGATCTCCTCGGTCAGCAGCAGCGGCCCGAACAGCTCTGTACCCCAGGTGAGCTGGCGCAGGGTGAGGAATGCATGGGCCGAAGCCAGGGTGCCGATCGAACCTTCGAGCATGGTGCCGCCGTACAAGGCGATGCCAGCGGCCTCGGCGATCTGTGCAGTGCGCAGCACCGCGCGCGGGCCACCATTCTTGGCGATTTTCAGGGCGAAGATGCTGGCGGCGCCGTCGGCGGCCAGGCTGAAGGCGTCCTCGACGCTTTCGATCGACTCATCGGCCATGATCGGTGCCGGGCTGCGCTGGTTCAGGCGCACCTGGCCAGCGCGGTTGATGCGCGAAATCGGCTGCTCGATCAGGTCGATGCCGTTGTCGCCCAATACCTGGCAGGCGCGGAGGGCCTGGGACTCGTCCCAGTACTGGTTGACGTCGACCCGCACGCTGGCGCTGTCACCCAGCTCGCGCTTGATCGCGACCACGTGCTTGAGGTCCTGGGCCACCGGGTTGGCGCCGATTTTCAGCTTGAACACGCGGTGCCGGCGAATGTCCAGCATGTGCTGGGCTTCGGCGATGTCGCGGGCGGTGTCGCCGCTGGCCAGGGTCCAGGCCACCTCCAGGCTGTCACGTACGCGGCCACCCAGCAGTTCGCTGACCGGCAGGCCCAGGCGTTTGCCCTGGGCGTCGAGCAAGGCGCTTTCGATGCCGGACTTGGCGAAGGTGTTGCCCTTGGCCAGCTTGTCCAGCTTGAGCATGGCGGCATTGATGTTATCTGCCGGCAGGCCGATCAGCGCCGGGGCGAGGTACGCGTCGATGTTGGCCTTGATGCCTTCGGGGCTTTCGTAGCCATACGCCAGGCCACCGATGGTGGTGGCTTCACCGATGCCTTCCACGCCATCGCTGCAGCGCAGTCGCAATACCACCAGGGTCTGCTGCTGCATGGTGTGCATCGCCAGCTTGTGCGGGCGAATGGTCGGGAGATCGACGATAATTGCATCTATGTGTTCAATCAGCGCGCTTGTCATTGTTGCCAGGTCCCGTCAGGTCGGGCTTACAGTCGTAGGCCCGAGTGATGCGTTTACTTGATTGTTGAAGGATTGCGCGAGACCCTGACGACCGTCCAATATCAAATGAATCTCCCACCATACCCTGGAGGTCTGATGGAGCTGCGCCACCTGCGTTACTTCAAAGTCTTGGCCGAGACCCTGAACTTCACCCGCGCCGCCGAGCTGCTGCACATCGCCCAGCCACCCCTGAGCCGGCAGATCAGCCAGCTGGAGGACCAGCTCGGCACCCTGCTGGTGGTTCGCGAACGTCCGCTGCGGCTGACCGAGGCCGGCCGTTTCTTCTACGAACAGACCTGCACCGTGCTGCAGCAGTTGCAGAACATCAGCGACAACACCCGCCGCATCGGCCAGGGCCAGCGCCAGTGGCTGGGCATCGGTTTTGCGCCCTCTACCCTGTACACCGTGCTGCCGGAGCTGATCCGCGAACTTCGCCAGGACAGCGAGCTGGAACTGGGCCTGAACGAGATGACCACACTGCAACAGGTGGAGGCGCTGAAAAGCGGGCGTATCGACATTGGCTTCGGCCGCATTCGCATCGACGACCCGGTGATTCACCAGCAGGTGCTGTGCGAGGACCCGCTGGTGGCCGTGCTGCCCAAGGGCCACCCCCTGGCGGGCAGCCCGCTCAGTCTGGCCCAGCTGGCTGGCGAAGCGTTCATCCTCTACCCGGCCAATCCCCGGCCCAGCTATGCCGACCACGTGCTGGCGCTGTTCGCCCACCACGGCATGAGCATTCGTGTCAGCCAGTGGGCCAACGAACTGCAGACCGCCATCGGCCTGGTAGCGGTTGGCGTCGGGGTGACCCTGGTGCCAGCATCGGTACAGCAGCAGCACCGTCCCGATATCGAGTATGTCGGCCTGCTTGATAGCGGCGCCGTCAGCCCGATCATCCTCAGCCGGCGCAAAGGTGATGTAAGCCCGATCGTGCAGCGGTGCCTGGCGTTGATCGAGCAACAGGCAATATGAACACACCGTGCCCACAGGGGCTGTATAGCCCTGCCCTATTGCCTATGCCTGCCCCGTATACCCATCGGTATAGGGATGCTCCCATTGAGCTGTTTCATGCTGCGACACGTGAATCGCCAGGGCTCAAGACAGTCAATCAGAAATCATCGGCAAATGATCACCGCGTAACCAGTCGATGAACCGTGCAAACAACTCCGATTGCGAGTTGATCTCAAGCTTCATGTACAGGTTCTTGCGGTGCATGCGCACGGTCTCCGGCGAGATACCCAACTCCAGCGCAGTAGATTTCACCGAGTGCCCGCGCAGGATCATGTGCGCCACTTCCCGCTCGCGGTCGGTCAGCACCTGGCAGCCAAAGCTGTCGAACGCTGCCTGCAGGCTGCCGCGCTCGGTTGATGCAGCGCCCGGTTCCAGGTTGTACCGGGCATAGCGCCCCAGCAGTTCGCGTACCATCGGCTCCAGCGCACGCAACAGGTCGACCTGCCCGGCGTTCAGGCGCGTGCCGCTGCAGCCCTGGAACAGGCTCAGCGACAGCTTGCGGCCTGCGCTGAGGTCAACGATGTAGTAGCTGTCTTCACTGCAACCTGTACCCAGGTAATAGGCCTTGTAGTAGTCACTGTCGAAGAAGTTGTCGGGGGCGATTTCCTGCAGGTGGTAGAAGCCTTCGGCCAGGCCGCTTTGCACGGCAAGGCAGAAGGGGTCCAGCAGGTAGCCGGCGCTGAAATAGCGCTCCAGCACGGCGGCCCGATGCCGTTCGGGGATGCCTTGCTGGTACAGCAACTGCGGCGCCCGCCCCTGGCACTCAAGGCTGATCATCATCGACTCCACCTGCACCAACTGGCCGATGGCAGCGGCCACATACTCCAGCGCCTCGGGGGTTTCGCCATGGGCCAGGGCGCGCTGCAACGCCGCGTGCCACTGCTGCAGCGCGCCCATTGTGAGGGTAAGCGGGGTATCGGGGGAGGCCTGGGTCATGCCCGGCAGTCTAGCCTGCCAGGCACGCCCGCGCACAGCCCTTTGCGCCAGGTTCATCGGCCTTGGTACAGGCCAAGCGCCGTGAGTTCACGCGCGGTTTCGAGGATGCACTGGCGCAGGGTCTCGACGATCTCGTCCACCTGCGCATGGGTGATGATCAACGGTGGCGACATCACGTTCAGGTGCATGATCGGGCGCACCAGCAGCCCTTTTTCCTGCGCCTTGCTGTGGATGCGCTCGCCGATGTTCACCTCATCGGCGAACAGCGCCTTGCTGGCCTTGTTGGCGACGAACTCGACACAGGCCATCAGCTTCATGCAGCGCACATCCCCCACCAGCGGCAGGTCGCGCAGGCTCTGCAAGCGTTGCTCAAGGTAACCCCCCACGTCCTTGACATGATCGAGCAGTTGCTCGCGCTCGATGATCTCGATGTTCTTCAGCGCCGCCGTGCAGCACACCGGGTGGCCGCTGTAGGTAAAACCGTGGGTGAAGCAACGGCCCTTGCCCGGCTCGGCAATCACTTGCCAGATGCGCTCGGAAAAAATACACGCACCCAGCGGCAGGTACGCCGAGGTCAGGCCTTTGGCGGTGGTGATGATGTCAGGGATGACGCCAAACAGTTCCTCGCTGGCGAAGAAGGTGCCCAGGCGCCCGAACGAGGTCACCACTTCGTCGGCGACGAACAGGATGTCGTAGGTCTGGCACAGCTGCCACATGCGCTGGAAGTACCCCTCGGGCGGAATGATCACCCCGCCCGAGCCCATGATCGGCTCGGCGAAGAATGCCGCCACGTTGTCGGCACCCAGCGAGAGGATCTTGTCCTCGAACTCGGCCACCAGGAAGTCGAGGAACTCCGCCTCGTCCATGTCGTCTGGCGCGCGGTACGGGTTGGGGTTGGAGACGTGGTGGATCAGGTCGTGGTGGTAATCGAACTCCGGCACCCGGTCGGCGGCCTTGTTGCCAATCGACATGGTCAGGGTGGTGGAGCCATGGTAAGCGTTGTAACGGGCGATGATGTGCTTCTTGTGCGGCTTGCCTCGGCAGTTCTGGTAGTACTGGATCAGCCGGTAGGCGGTGTCGACAGCGGTCGAGCCGCCGGTGGTGAGGAACACATGGTTCAAGTCGCCCGGCGCCAGCTGCGCAAGCTTCTGGCACAGTTCGATGGCCACGTCGTTGGCCATGTCGGAGAACGGGTTGGAATACGCCAGCTGGCGCACCTGGTCTGCGATGGCCAGGGCCATTTCCTCGCGGCCCAGGCCGATGTTGGTGCACCACATGCCGCCGACGGCATCAAGGAAACGGTTGCCGTGGGTGTCGCGAATGTAGGCGCCTTCACCGGCGACGATGTTCAACGCACCTTGCTCGCGGTGCTCGTCGAACACATGGTAGCCGTGCATGTAGTGGGCCTTGTCGGCTTCCACCAGTGGGTCGTGGGCAATGGCGAATGCTTTGCTTGGGGTGGCCATGGGCAGCTCCTTGGCGAGAATTTTTGGGCAGTGTTCAGAAACCGGTCTTGACCGTGCTCCAGACCCGGGTGATGGCGCGCATGTCCTTCGGGCTCTGGGTTTTCTGCGCGAACAGGCGTTCGCGGGTGGGTGCGTCGGGGTAGATGGCCGGGTCCTGGCGAATGTCATCACGCACCAGCGCGGTAGCGGCAGCGTTGCTGTTGGCGTAATGGATGTAGTCGGTGACCTTGGCCATGGTCTGCGGCTGCAGCAGAAACTCGATGAAGCGGTGGGCGTTGGCCGCGTGCGGCGCATCCTTGGGGATGTACAGGTTGTCGAACCAGATCAGCGAACCTTCCCTGGGGATGAAGAACGACAGTTTGATGTCCTTCTTCGCTTCCACTGCGCGGGCCTGGGCGGTGGCATAGTCACCGGACCAGGTCAGCGCCAGGCAGACATCACCATTGGGCAGGCTGGTGAGGTAATTCACCGAATCGAACTTGCGTATGTAAGGGCGGATGCCCAGCAATAATTGTTCGGCCGCCTTGAGGTCGGCCGGCGATGCGCTGCGCGGATCCTTGCCCAGGTACTGCAAGGCCAGCGGGATGACCTCGGTGGGCGCGTCCATCAGGGTGACACCGCAGTCGGCGAAGCGCGAGACGATCTTGGGGTCGAACAGCATGGCCAGCGAACCGATCGGCGCGTCGGGCATGCGTGCGGTGATCTTGTCGACGTTGTAGGTGACCCCCGAGCTGCCCCAGGTGTAGGGCGCCGAATACTTCAGGCCAGGGTCGTAGCCCTGCAGGTCGTTCACCACCTGCTGGTCGAGGTTGTGCCAACTGGGCAGTTGCTGCTTGTCCAGTGCCTGGAACACACCGGCGCTGATCAGCGGGGGGACCAGCGAGGCGTTGAGCATGACCAGGTCGTAGCCGGAACGGCCGGTGAGCAGCTTGGTCTGCACGGTTTCGTAGCCATCGAAGGTGTCGTAGATGACCTTGATGCCGGTGGCCTTCTCGAAGTCGGCCAGGGTGGTTTCACCGATGTAGTCGGTCCAGTTGTACAACCGTAACGTGTTACCGCTGTCCACCTCTGCCGCCTGGGCCAGGCTGGCGCCAGACGCCAGCAGCAGACCGCCAATCACCTTCAGTACCTTGCGCATGGCAACTCCATCGTGTGAGTGCTCCGGATCGAGCCGATGGGTTCACTATCGGTGGATTCGCCCAGGGGTGACATACCCCGAATGTGTGGGTGGTCGTTTTTTGGCAGGTGGCGCTGGAAGGTTTGCAGAACATCGTATGCTGACAAAATGTTGGGGCTGCTTTGCAGCCCTTTCGCGACACAAGGCCGCTCCCACAAGGACGGCGCAGCCTTCGAAGCTGGTGGTAATCCTGTGGGAGGACGGCGCAGCCTTCGAAGCTGGCGGCAATCCTGTGGGAGCGGCCTTGTGTCGCGAAAGGGCCGCAACGCGGCCCCAGTGTTTAGTACAGGAGAAAGGTCACGTCAGCGGGTACAACGCTTCATCGAACTGCGCCAGGCGCGGGAACACCAGTGGCTGGTCGTCCGAGAGCTGCTCCAGACGCTGCCGGTATTGCTGCAGAAAGTCCTGCCGCGCATCAGCACTGATGTACGGCACATGCCACGCCACGAACGGCGGCAGCACCTCGAACCCGACATAGGCCAGCGTGCCCCGCAGGATCGGCCGCAGCATGTCCTCCAGCGGCCCGTGAATCGCGCCGTCGCCAAACATGTGCTCGCGCCCGCCCAGGGTCACGGTCACCAGCGCCCTCTTGCCGGCCAACCCGCCCTGGTCGTAGAAGCGCTTGCCGCCATAGCACACCCCCGACACCAGCACCCGGTCGATCCAGCCCTTGAGCATGGCCGGGGCCGAGAACCAGAAAATCGGGAAGTTCAACACCAGCAAATCGGCCCACAACAACTTGTCCAGCTCCTGCTGGATGTCTGCGGCAATGGCACCGCGCTTGACGCCCTGACGCTGCTCCAGCGCATACACGAGGTACTCGGGGTTCTCGCGCTGGGTAAAGTCATCGGCACTGGCCACCGGGTTCCAGCCCATGGCGTACAAGTCGCTGACCTGCACCTGATGGCCTTGGGCGCGAAAGGTATCCACAGCCTGGTCACGCAGGGCAGCCGTGAACGATTGCGGCTCGGGGTGAGCGTGGACGATCAGTACATTCACAAGCATTCTCCTCACACAAAACAGGTTATCTTGCCGCAGTGGTTCAGCAGCGCGCGCCTTCCTCCTGGCCCGGGCGGCGCGTACGCTGGACGGTGTGCTCACGCATCCGTCTGCCCGCGCATCAGTTCGCCGGCGCAGCGGGCGATGCGCTGGCAGGCATCGGCCAGCGCCTCATTGCCCAGCACCAGGCCCAGGCGGATATGCCCGGCAGCGCTCGGGCCGAATGCCTCGCCGGCGAGCACCGACACGCCTTGGCTGTCCAACAGGTAGTCGGCGAAAGCCTGTGCGCTAAGGCCGGTTTCACGGATGTCGACCATCACGAACATGCCACCATCGGGCTTCAATGCCTTGAGGCCCGGGCAGCCGGCCAGCTGCTCGCACACCAGATCGCGCCGCTCGCGGTAGGCTTCGCGCATGGCGTCCAGCTCGGGCAACGGCTGCTCCAGCGCCACCACGGCGGCATCCTGGACGAAGTCCGGCAAGCCGTAGAGCATGCACAGGGCGAGGTTTTCCAGATGCGTGGCCAGTGCTGTCGAGCCGACCACCCACCCCATGCGCCAGCCGGTCATGGCATGCGACTTGGACAGGCTGTTCAACGTTGCAGTGCGCTCGGCCATGCCCGGCAGGCTGCCGGGGCTGACATGCTCGCCTTCATACAGCAGCTCGCTGTAGACCTCGTCAGAGATCAGCCACAGATCATGGGCAACGCACAGTTCGGCCAGCGCCTCCCAGGTGGCGCGCGGCAGGCTCGCCCCTGAAGGGTTGTGCGGGCTGTTCAGCGCCAGCGCGCGGGTGCGCGGGGTAATGCGCTCGGCGACGTCACGCGGGCAAACGCGAAAGCCATTCTCGGGCTTGACCGGCACCGGCACCACCTTGGCGCCGCAGGCGCCAAACACGGCCTCGTAGGTGACATACATCGGTTCGGCAACGATCACCTCATCGCCTGGGTCGAGTATGCACTGGGCCACGCAGTACAACGCGCACTGGGCCCCCGCCAGCACCGTCACCTGGTCAGCGCTCACCGCCTGGCCGCTGCGTTGCCGGTGACGGTTGGCGATGGCCTGGCGCAGCGCCAGCTTGCCGCGTACATCGGCGTAATGGGTATGGCCAGCGCGCAGGCTGTCGATGGCCGCCTCGACAATAGGCGCGGGAGTGTCGAAGTCCGGGTCACCCACCGACAGCAGCAGGATGTCCTTGCCCTCGGCCTGCAGCGCCAGGGCGCGGTAGTGGATGTCCCAGGCCGCAGCGCCGTCGCCGGCGATGCGTTGGGTGAGCTTGGCGTAGCGCATGGCAATCTCCTTTCAATGGCAATTTCAGTCGACGAGGATCTTCGGGTTGGAATTGCCCCATACGGTGTACAGATCGGCGAGCAACGCGCCGTTGATTTCTTCCATCTCGGCCTGGGTGATTTCGCCCCCGGCCTGCTTGCCGAACAGCACCACTTCGTTACCCCCCTTCACATCAGGGAAGTCGGTGACATCGACCATCAGCGTGTTCATCGACACCTTGCCCACGACCGGCACACGGTGGCCGTTGATCAGCACATGGCCCTTGTTGGTGAATACCCGGCGGTAGCCATCGGAGTACCCGACCGTAATGTTGGCCAGCCGCGAATCACGGGCCAGGGTGAAGGTGCGGTCATAGCCCACGGTGTTGCCGGCCGGGTAGCTGTGCACCGCCGCCACGTGCGATTTGAACTGCATCGCACGTTTGTACTCGGTGCGCGCCGGCACGGTGTCACCGAACAGCGCGCCCCCTGTTCGTACCATGTCCAGGCGCGCTTCCGGCACCTCCAGCGTAGCGAACGAGTTGGCGGCGTGCAGGGTGAGCTTGCTGCGGTCGAGCTTCGCGTGCTTGATCAACCAGTCGGTCTGCTCGTTGAAGGCCGCCAGGCCCTTGCGTACATCGTCCTTGTCTTCCACGGCGAAGTGGGTCATCAGCGCGACCAGCTTGAGGTGCTTCTGGTCGGTGATCTGCAGCGCTTCGCCACGGCCGGACCAGGTGGCCATCTCCACCCCGTTGCGGCTCATGCCGCTGGAGTTGAGCGCCAGATGGATGCGCAGGGTCTTGCCATGGCGCGCGGCGATGGCATCGGCCTGGCGGGCAAATTCCGCGCTGCCCACCAGCTCTTCCATGTCGTACTGCAAGCCATCTTCCAGCTCGCTGAGGCTGGCCAGGCGTACCCGCACCAGTTGCCCGGTGAAGCCACTGGCGCGGACCACCCGGGCCTCCTCGTTGCTGGCCACCGCCACGCAGGGCACGCCTTGGGCGATGATCGACGGCATCACCAGACCGATACCATGGCCATAGGCATCGGCCTTGAGCACGGCGCACAGCCTGGACTTGCCGGCCAGCTCGGCCTGCAGGGTGCGGATATTGTGTTGCAGGGCGCTGGCACTGACCTCGACCCAGGCGTTGCTGTTCTGCACGGTCAGGGTGCTGGTGCCGTTGTCCATCGACAACGGGGGTGCCGCATACAGGGGGGCCTGTCCGGTGATCAAAAGTGCCAGGGATGCAGCCAGAAGGGTACGGCGAAAGGGCATGGTGATTACTCGTGTTCTTGTCGTAGTGCGCGCCTTAACAGACGCAGGTGTGTTTGAGTTCGATGAACGTCACGCCGGCGGTGGCGAAGCCGCTGGCCAGGTCGGCCTGCAGCGCGTCCAGGTCGCGTGGCTGGTGCGTTGTGCAACCGAAGGCGCGGGCCAGGCCGATGAAGTCCGGGTTGCGCGGTAGCACGCCGACCGGCTCGATATCCAGGCCGAGCATATCGTCGCGGATCTGGCCGAGGGCGTCATTGTTCCAAAGCAACACCACCAGCGGCCGGTGCAGCTCCTCGACGGCAGTGGCCAGTTCCTGCGCGGTGTACAGGAAGCCGCCATCACCCACCAGTACCAGGCCGGGGCGGTGGTCGCTGGCGAACATGCCACCGATGCCAGCCGGCAGGCCGTAGCCGAGGGTGCCGTAACCGGTGGGGTGCAGCCAGCTACGTGGCGCCCGGCTGGCGAAGGCGTAGTTGCCGGTATAGGCCAGCTGGGTCATGTCGCTGCTGATGAAGGCATCGTCAGGCAGTACGGCGGCGATACGGTCCAGAATGGCCTGGTGCGTGGCCTGCAACGGGGCATGCCCATTGCGGATGGCCTGGCGCAGGGTGGCCACCGCCGCGCTGGCCTGGGCCGGGTCACGCTGAAGTGCGGGCAGGTGTTCGAGCAAACCGTCCAAGGTTTGCCGGGCATCGCCCTGCAGGGCAATGGCACAGGGGTAGAAATCGTTGAACTTGCGCGGGTCGATGTCGACGCGCAGCAGCTCGCCGCGGATCGGCAGGCGCTCACGCCAGAAGTCGGTGTCGGCCATTTCGGTGCCTACGGCAAGCACCACATCAGCCTGGCTGATCAGTTGCCAGCCGGGTTCGACGCACAGGCTGGCGCCGGCATTGAGTGGCGCGTCTGGTGGCAGCAAGCCCTTGCCGGCCACGCTGGTGAACAGAGGCGCTGCCAGCCGTGTACTGAGTTGCTGCAACTGCTCAGCCGCGTGCAACGCGCCACCCCCGGCAATGAGCATCGGCCGCTGGGCGGCGGCAAGCTTCAGGGCAGCCTGCTCGAGGGTTTCGCGGCACGGCTGGCCACGCCCGGGACGGCGTACCACCTCACCGCTCCAGTCCCGACTGACCGATGCCGCCAGCACGTCCAGGGGCACCGAAATATGCACCGGGCGCGGTCGTTCGCTGTCGAACACTGCCCAGGCGCGCGCGATCAGCTCGGGCAAGTCGTCGCCCTGCAGGGCCACCGCAGAAAACGCCGTGATGGGCGCAGTCATGGCGCGCTGGTCCTGGGTTTCGTGCAGGCAGCCCCAGCCCTTGCCCAGGCTGGCGGTGTGGTTGACGCTGGAAATCACCAGCATCGGCACCGAGTCGGCATAGGCTTGGCCGATGGGGGTGGCGACGTTGGTCACGCCTGGGCCGGTAATGACGAAGCACACCCCCGGCTTGCCACTGACCCGCGCATAGCCGTCGGCCATGAAGCCGGCGCCCTGCTCGTGGCGGGTCAATACATGGCGAATGCCGCTGCCCGGCAGGCCACGGTACAGCTCCAGGGTGTGCACGCCGGGGATGCCGAACACGGTCTCCACGCCGTAGTTGGCCAACAACCGCACCAGCGCCTGGCCGGCCGTCAGGGTAAGGTCATTCATGTCGTTCTCCTTGCGCCTGGCCGAGGCGGATCAACGCGTCGACCGCGGTGGTGCCGAGGGCACCGACCATCAATGGGTTCACATCCAGCTCCAGCAACTGCCCGGCGTTTTCGCAGGCGTAATCGGCCACCGCGCGGATGGCCGAGACCAAGGCATCGAGGTTGGCGGCCGGACGGC
The DNA here is from genome assembly GCF_029840855.1 of Pseudomonas sp. GD03862. Classification (NCBI taxonomy): domain Bacteria; kingdom Pseudomonadati; phylum Pseudomonadota; class Gammaproteobacteria; order Pseudomonadales; family Pseudomonadaceae; genus Pseudomonas; species Pseudomonas sp. GD03862. The sequence continues at coordinate 59,115 of NZ_JAOCDI010000012.1, read as the reverse complement.
CACGGAAGCCTTGCAGCAGGCTGGCACTGCGCAGGCTCAGTAGCGCTGCCCGGATGGCGCTGTCGGTAGTGGGCAGCAACAGGCTGACACTGTCCTTGAGCAGTTCGACCAGCACACCGCCGGCACCGATCACCAAGGCCAGGGCAAAGTCGTTTTCACGCTTGATGCCCACTATGAGCTCGGCCAAGGGCGGCTCGGCCATGGGCTCGAGCAGTACCTGATCAAACGCAACCTGCGGGGCGTAGTCAGCGATGCACTGGCGCATCTGCACCAGTGCAGCTTCCAGGGCGCGGGCATCACGCAGGTTCAACGCCACAGCGCCAGCTTCGGTCTTGTGTGGCAGCTGCGCGCTGACCGCCTTCAGTACCAAGGGGTAACCCACGCGGGCGGCGTCTGCCACGGCGCGTTCGGGCGTACTCAGCACGCCCGCAGGCACGGGCAGGCCGAAGGCGCGCAGGGCCTGCTTGGATTGCCATTCATCCAACAGTCGGCTTTCGCCCGTGAGGGCCTGCGGGCACAGCGGTACCCGCGCAGCCTCGCCCTGGTCCAGCAACCGCAGGCGGTTCCTTTGGTAAGCGACGATGCGCCCCCAGGCCGCCAGGCCATCTTCCACGCCCTGCAGGGCTGCGATGCCCCGCGCATGCAGGCGCTCACGCGCACTGGCAGGCAACAGTTCCGGGAAAGCCGAGGTGACGAAGCCGATCTTGCCGTGGCGTTCAACGGCATCGCAGTACAGCCCCAGCAGCAGGTCACATTCCTTGCGCTCGCCGGTGAACGCCGCCGGGTAGTCCAGCACCAGCATCGCCGCGCCTGCGGCGCCGCTCAGGGTGTTGTCGAGCATGCGTTGCAGGGCGGCTTCATCGCCCCAGATGGCAGTGGTGAAGTCCAGTGGGTTGACCAGGTTGGCATAGCCCGGCAACACCTCGGCCAGTGCCGCCACCTGCCCTTGCGCGAGCTTCGGCAGTTGCAACTGGTTGCGTTCGGCATAGTCGGCAATCAGCCCGGCATCGCCGCCTGAGCAGGCCAGCGCAATCAGCTCGCCATCTGCCGGCAAGCGTCCGCAGGCTGCGGCCTTGAGCGTTTCGACAAAGCTCACCGGGCCGCTGACGCGGATCACGCCCAGGCGCTGGAACAGGCTGTCGTACAACGCATCGGAGCCGGACAACGAGCTGGTGTGGCTGAGCGCCAGTTCAGCGCCGATCTGCGAAACGCCCGTCTTCAATGCAATGATCGGCGTGCCCTGCTGCAGCGCCTTGCAAGCGGCGCGGGCGAAGCCCGGCACGTTCTTCAGGCCTTCTAGGTGCAGGCCGATGGCGGTTACCCGTGGGTCGTCGAGCAGCACATCCATCAGCTCGGCCACACCCAGTTGCGCCTGGTTGCCGACCGAGGCCATGTAGGCCACCGGCAGGGAGCGGTCGCTCATGGACAGGTTATAGGCGAAGTTGCCACTTTGCGTGAGGATCGCCACCCCCTTCTCCACCTGCTGGCCACCATGCGCCACCGGCCACAGGGCGGCACCGTGCAGGTAGTCGAGCAAGCCATAGCAGTTGGGGCCGAGCAAGGCCATGTTGCCGGCGACGTCGAGCAGGCGTTGCTGCAACTGGCAGCCCTCCTCACCGCTTTCGGCAAAGCCCGAGGCGTAGCAGATGGCGCCACCGGCGCCACGTGCAGCCAGCTCGGCAACGCACTGCAAGGTCAGCTCACGGTTGGTGGCGATGAACACCGCGTCCGGGGCGTAGGGCAAGTCGGCCACCCGTGCCACGCAGGGGATGCCTTCGAGGCTTTCATGCTGCGGGTTGACCAGCCACAGCTCACCGGCAAAGCCACCTTCGGCGCAGCGCTTGAGCGCCCGCGCCATGCTGCGCCCGCCGACGAAGGCCAGGTGTCGGGGCGCCAGCAGGCGCTTGAGGTTGTCACGAATCGATTGCGACATGGGTGTTCTCCTGGCGCTCAGCGCAGCAGCGGGCGCAGCAGTTCGCGGGCGATGATATGCCGCTGGATTTCCGAAGTGCCCTCCCAGATGCGCTCGATACGCGCGTTGCGCCAGATGCGCTCAACCGGCCCTTCATCCATCAGGCCCATGCCACCGAAGATCTGCACCGCTTCGTCGGCGACCTTGCCCAGCACCTCGCTGGCAAACAGCTTGGCCATGCCGGCCTCACCGTCGGTCATGTTGCCCTGGTCCATCTTCCAGGCGGTGTGCAGGGTGAGCATCTCGGCCGCGCGGATCTGCGTGGCCATGTCGGCCAGCTTGAACGACACCCCCTGATAGCTGCCGATGGCCTGGCCGAACTGCTTGCGGTCGGCGGCCCATTGCAGCGACAGGTCGAGGGCGCGCTGGGCCTGGCCCACGCAGTTGGCGGCGACCATCACCCGGCCGGCGGTAAGCCAGGCGTTGGCCACTTCCCAGCCCTTGCCCACTTCGCCCAGCACCTTGCTGGCCGGCACCCGGCAGTCGTCGAAGAACAGCTCGTAGGTGTGATAACCACGGTTGCTCACGCACTTGGGACCACGGCGGATGGTCATGCCCGGCGTACCCCGGTCGACCAGCAAGGCGGTGACCGCATTGCGCTTGCGCCCGTTGTGCTCATAGGTGTCGGTGACAGCGAAGACAATGGCGAAATCGGCGTGGCCCGCGTGGCTGATGAAGTGCTTGCTGCCGTTGATGACAAAGTCATCGCCCTGGCGCACGGCGCGGGTCTTGATGGCGTTGGCATCAGAGCCGGCGCCCGGTTCGGTGAGGGCGAAGCAGTCGACCTTCTCGCCCTGCACGCACGGCAGCAGGTAGTCGTTGATCTGTTCGTCCTTGCAGGCCATGAGGATTTTCGACGGCCGTGCAACGAAGACATGCAGCGCCCAGGACACCTTGGACAGCTCACGTTCGATCAGCGCCTGGGACAGGTAGTCCAGGCCGCCCCCTCCCACTTCCTCGGGCATGTTGAAGGCATAGAACCCGGCAGCGATGGCCTTGCCACGGATCTGCGCGGCCAGCTCGGGTGACACGGCGTCGGCGCGGTCCACCGCTTCCTCATGGGGCAGCAGCTCCTTGGCAACAAAGCTGCGTACCGCTTCCACCAACATTTCTTGTTCTTGGGTCAGTTGGAAATTCATCTGCGAAGGTCCTGATGAGGGTCGGGTATCGGATTACTGGCCGGTAAAACGGGGGGCGCGACGTTCCACCGAGGCTTGCAGGGCCTCGGCGCCATCCTGGCTGCGGCCACACAGCAGGCCGGCGTGGCGCTCGGCTTCCAGCTGTTCAGCCAGCGTGCGCCGGGCACCGTCGCGTATCAGCCGCTTGGTCTGCGCATAGGCGAAGGTCGGGCCATTGGCCAGGCGCCCGGCCAGTTCGGCGGTAACGGCAGGCAACTGCTCGTCGGCGCAGACTTCGCTGACCAACCCGGCGGCCAGGGCTCGATCGGCGCCCCACAGCTCGTCGAGGAACAGCAGGCGCTTGGCCTGCTCGCTGCCGATCAGCCGGGGCAGGTGCCAGCTGGCGCCGGCATCGGGGCTGTAGCCCATGCTGGTGTAGCCGGCCTTGAAGCGCGCCGAGGCGGCGGCGATGCGCAGGTCGCAGCACAGGCTGAGGTCCATGCCACCGCCCACGGCGGTGCCGTTGATGGCGGCGATGGTGGGTTTGTCGAGGCTGTGCAGGCGCAGCATCAGGGCATGGGCAGTTTCGGTCCAGCCGTAGCTTTCCAGGGTGCCCGCCGCTTCGGCGGCTGCCCATTCGGCCAGGTCGGCGCCAGCGCAGAAGCTGCGGCCGCTGCCGGTCAGCACCACCACGCGTACGGCGGGGTCGTCGGCATGGCTGTCGAGCAAGGCGTGCAGTTGCTTGAGGGTGGGAATGTCCAGCGCGTTGCGCTGCTCGGGGCGGTTGAGGGTGATCCAGGCAACGCCGGCTTCGACCTTGCTCAACAGTGACGACGACGGGGTAGTCATGGGGGGCCTCGGTGTTGTTGTGATGGTGTTGGAGGACTTGATGAGGGAGATACTAAACGAGTGTTCAGCAAGGCGGGATGGGCTGTTACAACTTCGCACAACTCGGTATCTGGCGTTACACAAGGGCGTTCGTCATGACGGCTTTATGGCCTGTGAGATCGCGCACCGCACGGGCGGCGCTCGACCTCACAGGCGCTGAAAATGCAGCGACCAACACCAGCCGACGACAAGCTGCGGCGTCAAACCCCTGGTGCGCTGGGTGCGAAGGCCCCCTGCCGACGGCGGTTGACGAAGAAGTACGCCGCATAGCACAGGGCAATGAAGCCAAAGCCCCAGTACAGTGACGGCCGTTGGGTTTCATCCAGCGCCAGGAATACGAACAGCGAGCTGCACAGGGTGATGCACAGCAGCGGCACCAGTGGGTACAGCGGCGCCTTGTACTTCAGGTCCTGCAGTTGCCCGCCGTCACGCAGCCATGCCTTGCGGAAACGGTACTGCGCCAGGGCGATGACGATCCAGGTCACGGTGCCGGACATACCGCTCACCGCCATCAGCACCATGAACAGCGTGTCAGCCGCGACGAAGCTGGTCATCAGCGAAATCAGCGCAAAGCACAGGGTGATGCTCAGCGCCCGCAGCGGCACGCCACGCTTGCTCAGCGGCGACAGGCTTTTCGGTGCCATGCCAGTCTTGGACATGGCCCAGAGGATGCGCGTGGAGGCATACAACCCGGAGTTGCCCACCGAGAGGATGGCCGTGAGGATGACGAAGTTCATCAAGTCGGCGGCGTAAGGGATGCCGACCATGTCGAACACCTGCACGAACGGGCTTTCCATCAGCCCGGCCTGCTCGTGCGGCACAATGGCAGACAGCACGGCAATCGCCAGCACATAGAAGATCAGCACGCGGAACACCACATTGCGCACCGCCCGCGGGATGCTCTTTTCCGGGTGCTCGGTCTCGCCAGCCGCCACCCCCATGATTTCGCAGCCCTGGAAGGCGTAGACCACAGTCATCATCACCGCGAACACTGCCGACAGGCCGTGAGGGAACAGCGACTCGCCCACCAGGTTGTTCAGCATCGGTGCGGGTGCCCCGCTGCTCAGGGGGATGGCACCGAAGATCACCAGCAGGCCAATGACGATGAAGCCGAGGATGGTTGCCACCTTGATGCCCGAGAACCAGTACTCGGCCTCGCCAAAGGCACGCGTGGCCAGGGCGTTGAGCCCGAACAGCACCACCACGAACAGCGCCGACCAGTACCAGATCGGCACCTCCGGGAACCAGCGGGTCATCAACATGCCGGCAGCGGTGAACTCCAGGCCTACGGTGGTGGCCCAGCTCATCCAGTACACCCAGCCGATCATGAACCCGGTGGCCGGGCCAATGTATTTGGTGGCGTGGGCCTGGAACGAACCGGACACTGGCATCTGCACCGACAGCTCGCCGAGGCAGACCATCACCAGGTACATCAGCAAGCCCGCGACCAGGTAAGCCAGGATCGCGCCCACCGGCCCGCCCTGATTGATGGTTACGCCCGAGCCCATGAACAGGCCGGTTCCAATAACCCCACCCAGCGACAGCATGAAGATGTGCCGGCTTTTCAGGGCGCGGGTGAGCTGGATTTTTTCAACGTTGTCAGTCATGGCACACCTCGCCATTGCGGCCGGTGCGTGGGAGGGTTCGAATGAGGGGCTGAGCGCTACGGCATGTCATTATTCTTGTCTCCAATAAGCCTCATGGACCGTGTGCAACACGGTTGCCATGGATTATTGGAAACGGATGTAAGGCGCCGTTATACGAACGGATCGAAGATGTAAAAAGTCGTAAGTTTTTTGTACGTCAGCTCTGGATCAACTGTTCCAGGGTCGCACGGGCCTGGCCGAGCTGGCTTGCCAGTGGCTCGGCAAGTGCGTTCAGCGCCTGCCCATCATGCTGGCGGGCGGCGTCTTCCAGGCGTCGCAACAGCGCAGCCAGGCCAGAAAAACCCAGGGAGTCGCAACTGCCGGCCAGGCGGTGGGCCAGGTGCAGCACCTCGGTAAAGTCCTGGGCTGGCAGCGCCTCGGCCAACGCCTTGGCGTGCTGCTCCAGTGACTGGCGCAACACATTCAGCAGGCCCTGCAGCTTCTGCTCGCCCAGCAGCGAGCGGTGGGTGGCCAGCAGCGACCAGTCCATGTTTGCGTCAATACCGGCCTCATCAGTCGGCGTTGCGTCGGCCAGCGTCTGGCGCAGGTTGGCCAGCCGCAGGGGCTTGGCCAGCACACCTTGCATGCCGGCTTCCAGGTAATCCGACAGTTGCCCCGGTTGCACGCCAGCGGTCAGCGCCACTATCCGGCTGTGGTGGTTAGGCCCGGGGGTGGCGCGAAGCTGCCGGCACAGTTCCACCCCGCTCATGCCGGGCAGGTGAACGTCCAGCAGGATCAGGTCGAAGCGCCGCTGTGCGCACAACTGCAGGGCCTGCCCGGCATCCTCGGCAAAGCTCACCCGGTGGCCATCGCGCACCAGCAGGCCGCTCGCCACCTCACGGTTCAGCGCGACGTCCTCGACCACCAGGATATCCAGGCTGGCGCTGACCGACTGGGCCGGGGTATTAGCCGCAACCGGCTGCCCAAGGGCGATGTCGAGTTCGAACCAGAAGCAGCTGCCCTGCCCTTGTACACTGTCCAGGCCAATGCAGCCCCCCAGCTTTTCCACCAGGTGCTTGCAGATCGCCAGTCCCAGACCGGTGCCGCCGTAGCGGCGTGCCACGGCCTCGCTGGCCTGGACGAAGCGGTCGAAGATTTTTGCCTGTACGGCCGGCTCGATGCCGATGCCGTTGTCACTGACCGACAGCCGCAGGCGCTGCGTGGTCGCATCGCTGACCAGCACCTGCACCTTGAGCCGCACCTGGCCCTGCTCGGTGAATTTGATGGCATTGGCCAGCAGGTTGCTGAGCACCTGACGCAGGTACTGCTCGGCGCCGTGCTGGTAACCGGCTAATTGCTCATCAATCTCCAGATGCAGTGTGTCGCCGTTGTCCGCGGCCATGGGTGCGAGCAGCGCCAGCACTTCCTGGCACAACTGGCGCAGCGAAAAGCCGACCAGCTCGGCGCGGCTCTCACCTTCTTCGAGCCGGGCGAAATACAGCACTTCGTTGAGAATCGCCAACAGCCCTTCGCCAGCCTTGTACAAGGCCTCGACACGCTGGCGGTCGGCGACCTCCAGGCGCCCGCCGCGCAGCAGTTCGGCCATGCCCAGAATACCGTTGAGCGGCGTGCGCAATTCATGGCTCATGGTCGCCAAAAAGCGCGACTTGGCCAGGTTGGCAGCCTCGGCCTCGTCCTTGGCCCGAGCCAGGCTGGCCGTACGCCGCTCGACCATGGCCTGCAATTCGTCGCGTTTGTCCTGCAGTTCCAGGCGGTCACGCTCACGGCGCTCGATATCGCTGAGGATGGCGCGACGCATATCGTCCAGGGCATTGGCCACAGTGTCGATTTCGTCGGGGCGCGATGATCGGCGGCGGCCAAGGCGCAACGGCTCCTGCCACTGGCCGGCGCCAATGCGGCGGGCGAACTCGGCCATCACTTGCAGGTGGCGGGTGACCAGGCGGTAGAACAGCCCTGACAGCGCCACTGCCAGGCCGCACAGAAACACGCCCATCCACAACAGGCTGGCAAGGCCCGTGGCGTAAAGCCGCCGGTGTACCGCGCCAAGGTCGATGCTGACTTCCAGTTCGCCCAGGTGCCTGACCGGCCCTGAGGGCGGCTGATAGTCGAGGGGGAAGCGCTCTATGCGCAGCGGCCCTTGGGGGTCGGCATCACCGCGTAACAATGTGAAATCATCACTGACCAGACGCACCCGCGCCACATCGGAAAAGTCCACCAGGCCGCGCAACTGAACATCCAGCTGCGCCTCGTCGAGGTCCCACAGGCTGCGCTCCAGGCTGGCCAGGTAGCCGGCGCGGATCAACGCCATGCGTGCCTCAATATCCCGCATTTCGCGACGGTACTCGAAGTACAGCTGCACGCCGCTGGCCAGCACCGTGAAGCACAAGCTGAACAGCAGGATGAACAGCAGCAGGCGGCGCAGCAGGCCATCGGTGCGCAGGCGGATCATCGTGCATCCGCCGGCAGGTTGATCATGTCGCGGTAAGTGACCTCACTTTGCTCAAGCCAACGCGCGATCTCGCCCGCCTGGTTCATCCGCTGCAACTGCGCGTCGATTTCAGCCATGTGCTGGCTCAAGGGTGACTGTCGCGATACCGCCACCCGCAGGTAGTCCACGCTCAATGCCGTGGGCAATGCGCGAATATCCTGCGCCCCGGGCAGGTGTTCGATGAACAGCAGCCCGGTGCGCCGCTCCTGAATCACATAGTCGATGCGCCCGCGGATCAGCTTGCCGAAATTCTGCTGGCTGGACGATACCCGCTCGATGTTCTGGTGGCGGGCGACGAAGCGGTCGAACTCGGCGCCATAGCTTTCACCGTACAGCAGGCCGCCGCGGTAACCCGCCAGGTCCTCCAGCTGCTGGAACTGCACCGGTCGCTTGCGGTTGTAGAACACGGCCACTTCCTCGCGCACCACCGGCTCCGTGGAAAAACGCATGCGCTGGTCACGTTGGTCGCTGTTGTAGGCCAGGACCACGTCCACCCGCCCGGCGGCGGCGTCCATCAGGCAGCGCTTCCAGTTGCCCAGCACCACGGTTTGCACCTCGTAGCCCATGCGCGCGAACAGTTCGCGCACCACGGTGGGGGCCAGGCCGCGCACCTGATGGCCGTCGCTCCAGGAAATGGGCGGGTACACCGGGTAGTCGCAGTAGCGCACCGGCTCACTGGCACTGGCGTGCAGGGTGGGCAACGTCAAGGCCAGCGCCAACTGCCAGGCGCGAGGAATCATGCTGCCACGCTGGCGGTGAACAGGTAGCCGGTGCCGTGAATGGTGATGATCAACTGCGGTTCGGCCGGGTCGTCATGCAGCTTGCGCCGCAGGCGGCCGACCAGCACGTCGATGGAGCGGTCGTTGGGCACCCACTCGCGGTTGCGAATCTGGTCCATCAACTGGTCGCGGCTGAGGGTGTGGCCGCTGTTGCGCAGGAACACGCTGAGCAACTGGAACTCGCCATGAGTCAGCAGGGTTTGCCCGCCACAGGCGTCGATCAGGCGCCGGCGGTCGGTATCCAGTGCCCAGTCGGCGAACTGCTTCAGCGATTGCGCGCAGGCCGGGGCGGGGTGCGCCTCGCGGGCATGGCGCACGCGGCGGATCAGGTTTTTCGCCCGGGACACCAGCTCGCGGGGGTTGAGCGGTTTGATCACGTAGTCATCTGCGCCGCATTCCAGGCCAACGATGCGGTCGATATCGTCATTGCGCCCGGTGATGAGGATGATGCCAACCTCCGAGCGCACCCGCAGTTCGCGGGTCAGGGTGAGGCCGTCCTTGCCGGGCAGGCGGATGTCCAGCAGCACGAGGTCGACGTCCTGGCTGCCAAGCAGGGCTTCGGCCCTTTCGGCGGTGTCGGCGCAGTGTACGTCGTAGCCTTCCCGGGACAGGTAGGCCTGCAGCAAGTCACGAACAAGCGGATCGTCATCGACGATCAATACCCGAGGCGTCATTGCGTGTTGTCTCTTTTTATTGGTGTTGTTCTACACACTCGCGACAGCAGCGTACTCGTTACTGAACAGGCGATCAACAGCCCTCGGACAGGCTGAAGCGCCTGCGGCCACCGGCCTGCAGGCCGTCGACCCAGGCCTCGCAGATGATCACGCCCTGCTCGGGGGTGAAGGTGCCGGGGTTCAGGCCCGACTCCAGCCACAGGCCATCAAGCAAGGCGCTCAGGCTGATGGCCGCCAGGTCGGCATCGAAGCCCTGCCAGCCCTCCTCCTCGGCCAGCCTGGCCAGTAGCTGGCCAAGTTCGTTGCGGTACTCGCCGTAGGAGTGGTCGTGCACCTGGTTGATCGCGTCGGCGGTCTTCACCGCCCCCCAGAAAGCCAGCCAGGCATCGAGCAGTTGCGGGTCGAGCAGCTCGGCGCAGAACGAGGCACGGAAAAACGCCGACAACCGCTCGCGGGCATTGGGCGCGGCCTGGGCCATGGCCTCGCGCAACAGGCCCATCACCCGACCGGTGACGGCCATGTAAGCCTCTGCCACCAGTTCGTCCTTGCCCGCGTAATGGTGGCTGATCAGCCCGACCGAGACCCCGGCCTCGGCCGAAATCTTGCGGATCGAAGCCCCTTGGAAACCATGGCGTTTGAGGCACACCAGGGTCGCCTCGACCAGGTTGGCTTTGCGCAATTCCGGCAGCATGCGGTGGTAGCGGGCTTCCTGAGTCATCGGTGGGTCTCTGGTTAAGGGCTGGACTGAACGACTGTACAACAAGCCGGACTGCGTGATAAACCCTAAGCGCCACTGCCCGGCAGGGCCCCTCACAACAACAAAAGCGGCTGCCATGAACGACCTGATCACACGCGAGCTGGACCAAGGCCTGTTGACCCTGGCCTTCAACCGCCCCGACAAGCTCAATGCCCTGAACACTGCCATGTACCAGCTGCTGGGCGACCTACTGCTGGCGGCAGGTGAAGACCCCGCTGTCGATGCCATCATCATCACCGGTGGGCCGCACTGCTTCAGCGCTGGCAACGACCTTCGCGACTTCCTCGACAACCCGCCCAGCGACCTGGACAGCCCGGTGTTCCGCTTGATGCGGGTGGTCATGGGCCTGGACAAGCCGCTGATCGCAGCGGTCAGTGGTGCGGCAATCGGCATCGGGGCCACTCTGTTGCTGCACTGCGACCAGGTGCTGGTCAGCCGCTCGACCAAGCTGCGCATGCCTTTCGCGCCGCTGGGTGTGTGCCCGGAGTTTGGTTCCAGCCTGCTGCTGCCGCGTGTGCTTGGCCAGGCCCGGGCGGCACGCTTGCTGCTGACCAATGCGTTGCTGGATGGCGAACAGATGCTGGCCTGGGGGCTGGCCAATGAGCTGCATGAAAACGGCGAACAATGCCTGGACGCTGCCCGCACGCTGGCGCGGCAGCTGCAAGGCTACCCGCAGGCGGCACTGCGGATCAGCAAGCGGCTGCTCAAGGACAGCCAGCGGGCAGAGCTGGAGGCCACGGTGGCGCGGGAAAGCCAGTTTTTCATCGAATGCTTGCGCACTGAAGAAGCGCGCGCAGTGCTGCGAGGGCTGATCAAGGATTGAAGGGTCTGGCGCGACCTTTATGGGAACAACTGTCTTGCTCAAACGTTGTTGCACTAGTACCCGGTCATCTCCAGATACCCGCGCCCGCCCGCACTCCCGTTCAAGCGTACCGGCCCTTCCCAATACGGGAACCGTGTCTGCATCCACGCCTGCGGCTCAACGGCATCGACCTGCACATCCACCCCATGCTCCGGCACTTGCACCCGCCAGCGCGTCGGCACCTGCTTGCCGTTTTTCTGCGCAGACCAGGCCAGCGCCTGCAGCTTGATCTGTGCGGCGTCCAGTGCCACCACGTCCCCTTGTGGCCCTACCCAGGTTCCGGCGCGATACGGTTCCCCGTGGGCCTCCCGCACCTGGAACAGCATCAGCTTGGCGCCACTGTCCAGGTGCAGGGAAAACCAGTCCCAGCCGGTCTGCCCGGGGGCCAACGGCTGGCTGCTCCATTCCCGGTCCAGCCAGGCCTGCCCGGTAACCGCGATGCACAGGCTGCCACGCTGGACCTGCCCCTGGACCTGGTAGAACGGCTGGCTGTAATAGTACGAAGCCTGGCCCTTGCCTGATTTTTCGCTGTAGCCCTGCTCTCCATGCAGCACCAAGGGAAGATCGCTGTGCAACTGCAAGTCATAGCGAAAACCGTCGCCACTTGCGGCCATCTGCAGCTGTTCAATACCGCCCTGGCCTTGTAACACCCAGTCATTGATCCATGCGCGAAACGGCTGGGCCTGCACGCCGGCCTGGCCGATCCCCCCCCGCGCCAGGGTTTCAGCAGCCTGATGACCACCCGGCCCGGTCAGTGCTGCATGCCCCATCCACAGGTTCGGGCTGTTCCAGCCGCTGGTCTCCGGGCCGGTGCGCAAGGCCGAGCGGAACAGTGTCCACTGGGCGCCCCAGTCACGGCCCTGGGCGTCCTTGAGGTTGGCGGTGACATACCACCACTCGATACGAAAGCCGTCGTGGGGGCCGTGGTCATGCGGGAAGACCAGACGATGATCGCGGGTTACCTGGCTGAACTCGCCAGCCTGCTGCCCGAGCCCGGCATAGCTTTGTGGTGCAGACTGATCACAGCCGCACAACAACAACCCGGTCAGCAACAGCCACGCATTAAGCTTCATCGGCCAATGGCCTCAACAGTTCGCGCGGCTGGCGGCGCGCCAGCTGCCACAGCGGCCAGGCGCAGGCCAACAGGCTGGTGAGCATGCCCAGCACGGTCAACTGCAGCAGTTGCATGGGGAACACATAGAGCGGTAACCGCCAGCCGAAGGCCTGCACGTTCACCACCGCGACCAGGCACCAGGCCAGCAACAGCCCAAGCGGAATTGCCAGCAGCACGGTGAAGCTGCTGAGCATGAGTGTCTGCCCCAGGCTCAGCCAGACCAGTTGCATGCGCCGCACCCCCAGCGCCCACAGCGGTGCCAACTGGCCCAGCCGCGCCTGGCCCAGGGTCAGCAGGTTGATGAACAACGCCACACCGGCCACGCCAAGGGTAAGGCTGTTGAGAGCTGCGGTGGCGGCAAAGGTGCGGTTGAAGACGTCGGTCGACCAGCGTTTCAGGCGCGCCTGCTCGACCACCCGGCTGTCATCCAGGGCAAAGTGCCGTTGCAGCGCGTCCTTGAGCGATGCCCCCCCTTCAGCGCTCAGGTCGACACTCAAGCCGGCCAGGGTTGCCTGTGGCCAGTGGGCGCGCAACCAGTCGGCATTGACCAGCACATGCCCCTTGGGGTTGCCGTAATCGGCATAGATCCCCACCACGGGCATGGCTGGCGTGTCTGCGGGCAGCATCAGGCTGTCTCCCAGTTGCAGGTTCAATCGCCTGGCCAACTGCTCACTGAGCATCAAGCCTTGTCCGCTGGCCAGTTGCTGCCAAGCACGCGAATGCTGTTCCAGCAATGGCCAGCGCGTAAGATAGGCAGGGTGATCGACAATGCCCTGCACTTGCACCGGCCAACCTTGCAGCTGCATGTCTGCGCGCCAGCCGGGCAGGACCATGCTGGCCCCGGGCTGCTGCGTGAGCCACTCGACAATCTGCAAGCCTTGGGCCGTGTCCCGCGGGGTGACATACAGGTCGGCGGAGAGGCGCAGGTCAAGCCAACCGACAAACGTCTTGCGAAAACCCTCGGTCATGCTGCCCACGCCAACACTGGCAGCCAGGGCCAGCAAAAGGGCGACCAACGCCAGGCTCAGCGCTGGCAACTGCTGGCGGCTGTCAGCCACGAACCATTGCGCCAATGGCCGGTGGCAACGACGCGCCAGCCAGGCCAGTACCCGATCGAGCAACGCCGGCAACAGCAGTGCCGCCGCCAGCAGCAACCCTGCCAGCATGCCGAACGCACTGAGCAGGCCGGCCCCGAACACGCCACAGCCCAAGGCCAGCAACAGCAGCAGGCCCGCTAGCAAAGCCTGCCGTTGCAACCATGGCCCCTGCGCCAGTCGCCAGGCCTGGGGTTGCGCCAGCGCCAGCAAAGGCAACCGGGCAGCGCGCATTACACTCTGCAGGCCGGCCAGCAATGCCCCGAGGACACTCACCAGCACACCCAGCAGCCACCAGCCCGCCGGCAGGCTCAACGTGCCGGCGACCTGGGCGCCATACAGACCACGCAGGCTGGCGGCCACGTCGGGCAACAGCCACGCGGCCAATGCGTAACCACTGGCCACCCCGGCCAGCCCACCCAGTGCCGCGAACAGGCCCAGCTCCAGCACCAGGGCACCCAGCAGGGTCTTCAGGCTGACGCCGCACGCGCGCAGGTTGCGGATCAGCCCACGGCGCTGCTCCAGCGCCAGACCGATTGCGGCGTGGGCAATGAACAAGCCGACGACGAACGCCAGCAGGCCGAGCGCGGTCAGGTTGAGGTGGAAACTGTCGGTCAGGCGCTGCAAGCCACCATCGTCCTGCCGCGGCTGCAGTTCAAGGTAGCGGGCGATATCTGCAGGCAACGGCCCGGGCGTATCGGCCAGCAGCAGACGAGACAACTGCCCCGGTGCGTTCAGCAACGTCTGCGCGTGGCCGATGTCCACCACGATGACCCCGGGTGCCAACGCAGGCTGCAAAACCATAGGCGGCAGCAACTGCCCTTCACTGTCGCGGGTCGGCGACCCGGGGCTTGTGTTCAGTTGACGCAAGGTGTCTGGCCCAACCCAGGCTTGCCCGGGCGAGCCGACGAACGCTTGCAGGTCGAATGCCTGCACCTGCACCCCGGCAACGCTGCTGGCAGGCGGCAGGCTCAACGGCTCGATGCCGATCAGTCGCACACTGCGTGCGGGCTCGCCCGGCAAGCGCAAGCGCCCTTCCAGCACCGGCGAAACAGCCCAGCCCAACCTGCGCAGTTGCACGTACAACGCCTGATCGAAGCGCTCGCCATTGCGCGCGATCAGTTGCGCCTGCAATGGCCCGGTCAATACCGCGCTGGCCCGGGCATAGTCGCTGCGTGCCTGGCTGTTCAACGCCTGCACGCCGGTCCACAACGCCGTGGCCAGCCACAGGCCAGTGAAGATGCTGAAGCACTGCACACGATGGCGCCGCCAGTGGCTGAGCAGCGCCAACAGGGCCAGCGACAAAAGCTTCATCAGCCCTGCTCGGGCCGCACACGGCCGGCCTGCAGGTAGCAACGGTGCTGCAAACGCGCCGCCAGCCGCGGGCTGTGGGTCACCATCAGTACCCCGCTGCCGGCTTCGGCGACCAACTGCAGCAACAAACTCAGCACCTCGTCACTGCTGGCTTCATCGAGGCTGCCGGTCGGTTCGTCAGCCAACAGCCAGGCCGGGCGCCCGGCAAGCGCACGGCCGATCGCGACGCGCTGCTGCTGGCCGCCAGACAGTTGTTCCGGGTAACGCCCGAGCAGGTCCGCCAGGCCCAGGCGCTGCGCCAGGTAAGCCGCCCAATGCGGGTCATGCCGCCCGGCGAGACGGGCCTGGAAGGTAAGGTTCAGGCCCACGTCCAGGCTGCTGATCAGGTTGTACTGCTGAAACACCAGGCCGATCCCCTCCCGTCGCCACTGCGCCAGCGACGCTTCCGAACGGCCATCGAGCGGAACGTCGTCGATCAGAATACGGCCACTGTCCGCTCGGTCCAGGCCAGCCACCAGGTGCAGCAAAGTACTCTTGCCGCTGCCCGACTCGCCCATCAGCGCCAGGCTGCTGCCCCGCGCCAGGCGCATGTCCACCCCCTGCAAAATGGGGAGCGGGCCTTGGGGGGTGGGGAATGATTTGTAGAGTTGTTCGATGGCTAGCATCGAGTGGCCTTGATGGGTTGGGTGTCCCTTTAGGCATAGCAGGTTCGGCCAGGCCTGCTCCCGCACCGGCCACATTGATCGATCTCGCCGGTGCCTTCCTGTTCAGACGACGTGCCGCTGCAGCCGCCCCCTCGAATCGCAGAGGGCGCCCCATCAATGGATCCACTAAAAACCGATAATCGCACAGAATCCGCACTTACCAAGCAAAATGCATTGACCTACCACGCCGACCGCAGCCTTAATGGATCCATTAAATAAAAACAAAACCCGGAGAGCCTCCCATGCACCCCAAAAACACCTGGTACGTCGCCTGCACCCCCGATGAGATCGCCACCAAACCCCTGGGCCGGCAGATCTGCGGGGAAAAAATCGTGTTCTACCGCGCCCGAGAGAACCAAGTAGCCGCCGTCGAGGACTTCTGCCCGCACCGCGGCGCACCGTTGTCGTTGGGCTATGTCGAGGACGGCAACCTGGTGTGCGGCTACCACGGCCTGGTGATGGGTTGCGACGGCAAGACCGTGTCGATGCCGGGCCAACGGGTGCGTGGCTTCCCCTGCAACAAGACCTTTGCGGCCGTCGAGCGCTATGGCTTCATCTGGGTCTGGCCCGGTGACCAGGCGCAGGCCGACTCGGCGCTGATTCCGCATCTGGAATGGGCGGTGAATGATGAGTGGGCCTACGGCGGCGGGCTGTTCCACATCGGTTGCGACTACCGCCTGATGATCGACAACCTCATGGACCTCACCCATGAAACCTATGTGCACGCGTCCAGCATCGGCCAGAAGGAGATCGACGAAGCACCGCCGGTCACCACCGTCACCGGCGACGAAGTGGTCACCGCCCGGCACATGGAAAACATCATGGCACCGCCCTTCTGGCGCATGGCCTTGCGTGGCAACGGCCTGGCCGATGATGTACCGGTGGACCGCTGGCAGATCTGCCGTTTCACCCCACCCAGCCATGTACTGATCGAAGTGGGCGTGGCGCATGCCGGCAAGGGTGGCTACCACGCCGATGCACAGCACAAGGCGTCGAGCATCGTGGTCGACTTCATCACCCCGGAAAGCGATACCTCTATCTGGTACTTCTGGGGCATGGCGCGCAACTTCGCTGCGCACGACCAGACCCTGACCGACAACATCCGGGAGGGCCAGGGCAAGATTTTCAGCGAAGACCTGGAAATGCTCGAACGCCAGCAGCAGAACCTGCTGGCCCACCCCGAGCGCAACTTGCTGAAGCTGAACATCGATGCCGGCGGCGTGCAGTCACGCAAGGTGCTGGAGCGGATCATCGCCAAAGAGCGTGCGCCGCAGCCGCAACTGATCGCCACCAGCGCCACCCCTGCCTGAGGAACAGCCGACATGATCGATGCCGTAGTGGTATCCCGTAACGATGAAGCCCAGGGTATCTGCAGCTTCGAGCTGGCAGCGGCAGATGGCAGCTTGCTGCCGGCGTTCAGCGCCGGCGCGCATATCGACGTGCACCTGCCCGACGGGCTGGTGCGCCAGTACTCGCTGTGCAACCACCCCGAAGAACGCCATCGCTATCTGATTGGCGTACTCAACGACCCGGCTTCGCGGGGCGGCTCTCGTAGCCTGCACGAACAGGTGCAGGCCGGTGCCCGGCTACGTATCAGTGCGCCGCGCAACCTGTTCCCGCTGGCCGAGGGTGCGCAGCGCAGTTTGCTGTTTGCTGGCGGCATCGGCATTACCCCAATCCTGTGCATGGCCGAGCAGCTGTCCCACAGCGGCCAGGCCTTCGAGCTGCACTACTGTGCCCGCTCCAGCGAACGTGCGGCGTTTGTCGAGCGGATTCGCAGCGCGCCGTTCGCTGATCGGCTGTTCGTG
Organism: Pseudomonas sp. GD03862; assembly: GCF_029840855.1. Taxonomy (NCBI): domain Bacteria; kingdom Pseudomonadati; phylum Pseudomonadota; class Gammaproteobacteria; order Pseudomonadales; family Pseudomonadaceae; genus Pseudomonas; species Pseudomonas sp. GD03862. The sequence continues at coordinate 41,936 of NZ_JAOCDI010000012.1, read as the reverse complement.
CATTTTGACGAGCAGCCGGAAACGGCGCTGGACATCGCCCAGGTGCTGGGCAACCCGCAAGATGATGTGCACCTGTATGTATGCGGGCCTGGCGGGTTCATGCAGCATGTGCTGGACAGCGCGAAGGGCTTGGGCTGGCAGGAGGCCAACCTGCACCGCGAGTACTTCGCCGCAGCACCGGTGGATGCCAGCAACGATGGCAGTTTCTCGGTGCAGGTGGGCAGCACGGGACAGGTGTTCGAGGTGCCAGCCGACCGGACCGTGGTGCAGGTGCTGGAAGAGAACGGTATCGAGATCGCCATGTCGTGCGAGCAGGGTATTTGCGGCACCTGCCTGACACGCGTGCTGCAGGGCACACCGGACCATCGCGATCTGTTTCTCACCGAAGAGGAACAGGCCCTGAACGATCAGTTCACGCCTTGCTGCTCGCGCTCGAAGACGCCGCTGCTGGTGCTGGATATCTGATCCGGCTTACGACGAGGGCAGGATGACTTTCATGCCCGCGTCCGCCGCTGCCCCACCAAAGGTTTCGGCATAGCGCAAGGTGGCATTGGCGTGCTCGCGCATGATCGCTTCGGCGCGGGCACCCTGGCGGTTGACCAGGGCGTCGAACACGGCGTGGTGCTGCATGTGGGCGAAGTTGAAGCGCCGGTATTCGCGAGCCAGATCATGGCGGTCCACCGCCAGTGCGGTGACCGAGGCGAATGGCAGGTGGTCGTTGCGCGCCAGGGCAACGGCAATGGCCGGGTTGTGGCTGGCGTCGATGATCACCTGATGAAAGCGCATGTTCAGGTCGTGATAGACCTGCAAGTCGTCTTCGCTCACAAAGCCCTTGTCGAACAGCTGATCGCCGTCCACCAGGCATTGTTGCAGCGCAGCGCGTGCTTGCACCGACAAGCCACGTTCTGCAGCCTGACGCGCCGCCAACCCCTCCAGCACACCGCGCACCTCGACCGCACCCGCGATGTCATCGGCGCTGACCGAACGCACCTGAAACCCCCGGCCACCAAAGCGCACCAGCAGGCCTTCCTGTTCGAGGGTGCGAAATGCCATGCGCACCGGCATGCGTGAAACGCCGAACAGTTCAGCGGTTGGGACTTCCATCAAGCGCTCGCCGGCCGCCAGCTCGCCCGAAGCGATCATCTTGCGCAACGCAACCAGCACCATCTGACCGGGTTTGCTCATCCAGGCGACTTCCAAAGACGTGAACGGGCATCTTAGCGCAAGCCGAGGGGTTGCTGCAGGCCTGTTGTAGGAGCGGGTTTACCCGCGAAGCAGGCAACGCGGGGCATGGCACCGGCTTTGCCGGTGTTCGCGGGTGAACCCGCTCCTACGGGGGGAGGCGCGCGCCAAGAAACCAACCTGTCTCAAGACATGCGCCGTAAATGTAGGAGCGGGTTTACCCGCGAAGCAGGCGACGCGGAACATGGCACCGGCTTTGCCGGTGTTCGCGGGTGAACCCGCTCCTACGGGGGGAGGCGCGCGCCAAGAAACCAACCTGTCTCAAGACACGCGCCGTAAATGTAGGAGCGGGTTTACCCGCGAAGCAGGCAACGCGGAACATGGCACCGGCTGCGCCGGTGTTCGCGGGTGAACCCGCCCCTACAAGGTCAGCGGATAGCTGACGATCAGGCGCGTCTGGTCGAGATCACTGTTGAAGCTGCGCCGGTTGGTCGCGTTGTTCAGCCGGATGTTGAGGTTCTTCAAAGCCCCGCTCTGGAAGGTGTAGTTCACCTCGGCATCGCGCTCCCACTCCTTGCCATTGCTGCCCGCCGCCGTGGTGGCGTTCTCGCCATGCCCGTACCGCACCATGGCCAGCAGCCCTGGCACACCGAGCGCGGCGAAGTTGTAGTCATAACGCACTTGCCACGAACGCTCGTCAGCATTACTGAAGTTACCGTTGAACATGTCGTTGCCCAGGGTTCGCCCACTGCTGCCGTACACCGACATCCACTGACTGTCGCCACTGACCTTCTGCAACCCCAGGTACAGCGTGTGGCCACTGTGCGAAGCTGACAGCAAGGCGTAACCGGTGCGGCTCTGGATGTCGCCGATGCGCGCCTGTCCGTCATCCCGGTCGATGAAGTAGCCAAGGTTGGCCCCCAACGTCCACTCCCCTACCCGCTGACTGTGCAGCAGGTTGAAGTAGCTTTGCTGGTAGATGTCCTCCAACTGCGAGTGCCAGGCGCCGATCAGTGTTCGCTGCTGGTTGAAGCGGTACTCGGCGCCGGCGTAGTTGAAGCCGTCCGAGGTGACCCCGGGCGCGGCCCAGGCAGATAGGTCCTGCATGTCCGAAGAGTGGCGCAGGCTCACCTCGCGGTACTGGCCGGCCTGCAGGCTCAGGCCTTCGATTTCCCGCGAGTCGAGCATGGCACCACGGAAGGTCTGCGGCAGCAGACGGCCATCGTCGTAACGCAACAGCGGAATATCCGGCAACAACTCCCCCACCTTCAGCTCGGTCGCGGACATACGCAGCTTCGCCGCCAGCCCGGCCCGACCGTAGTCGTCGGCCGCTCGCCCGTCATCGTGCACCGGCAACAGTTCTGAGCCGCTGGTACCGCCGCCGCTGTCCAGCTTCACGCCGAACAGGGCGATACCGTCCAGGCCAAAACCGATCAGCCCCGGGGTGTAGCCAGAGCTGAACTTGAAGATGAAACCCTGGGCCCATTCTTCAACCTTGCCCTTGGCGGCCCCCGGGTCGCGGAAATCGCGGTTGAAGTAGTAGTTGCGCAATGTCAGCCCACCCTTGGCATCTTCAAAGAAGCCCCCCTCTTGCGCCCAGGCCGGCAAACCAAGGCCAAACGCCAGCGAAACAGCCAGGACCGAACGGGCCACCGTGCAAGTTGTGTCCATCATTATTATTGTTCTCCACGTTCAATAGGCGCAGCAGACCGCCCCAGGCCAGCATGACCCGGAGCAGTAAGTTGCATTCAGATACCCGGCCAGGCCGGGTTGCACTCAGTGGCTCAGTGCATCAGCAGGCAAGGCAGACGCAGGCTTGGCCGTTGGGCGCAGCAGCAGCAGGCAACCGGCGGCAAGCACGAACACGCTGGCGAACACGCCATACAGATGCAGGGGTTGCCAGCCACCATCGAGCAGCACGCCAGCCACGGTCGGCGACAGGATCGCGCCCATGCGGCCGATGCCGATCCCCCAACCCACACCGGTGGCGCGTACCGATGCGTCATAGACCACCGGCGACAAGGCATACAGCCCAGCCACGCAGCCGTTGGAAAACAGCCCGATCAGCAGGCCCAACGCCAGCGCCGCAGTGACCGAGGCACCATTGGCCACGAACAGCACCAGCAGCGCGGCGGTGATGAGCATGAACAACGCCAGCACGCGAGTCAGTGGCCAGCGCGAAGCCAGGCCGCCGATCAGCGCCGCGCCAACGATGCCGCCCACGCTCAACAGCACGCCGCCGGTGATGCCTTGCTGGGCCGACAAGCCGGCGGCCACCAACAGTTTCGGCGTCCAGCTCATGACGAAGTAGAAGCCGAACATGACCAGGAAGAACAGCAACCAGATCACCAGCGTGGTGCGGCGCATGGCCGGCGCCAGCAGCTGCCTGAACCCGGTTTTGGCACCCTCTGCCCTTGCGGCAACAGCCGGCAGTTGCGCCAATACCGGCTGGCCGAGGCGCACGGCCAGACGGTTGACCCGGGCCAGAGCATTGGCCGGCCGGCGTGCCAGCAGAAAGTCCAGCGACTCTGGCAACCACAGCAGTACCAGCGGGATCACCAGTACGGTGACGATGCCGCCAAACAGAAATACCGAGCGCCAGCCCCAATGCCCCAGCAGCCATACCGCCAGCAAACCGCCCAGGGTCGCACCCAGCGCATAGCCAGTGGACTGCAGGCTCACCGCCAAGCCGCGCCAGCGTTTGCTGGCATATTCACTGGCAATCACATTGCTGCTGGCCAGGATGCCACCAATGCCCAGCCCAGTCAGACCACGCAGCAGCGCCAGTTGCAGCGGGCTCTGGCTAAGTGCCGAGAGCAGCATGCCGATACCGGACAGCGCCAGGCACAGCAGGATCAGCGGGCGTCGGCCAAAGCGGTCAGCCCACGGCGCGATAAACAGTGACCCGGCCGCCATGCCGAACAAGCCGGCACTGAGCAGAAGCCCTACCTGCGCCCCGTTCAGGTTCCACTCGGCAGACACCGAGGCAGCGGTGAAGGCCATGACCAGCACGTCGAAGCCATCGATCATGTTGAGGATGATGCAAATACCAATGGCCAGGCACTGAAAGCGACCCATCGGGTCGTTGTCCAGACGTTGCTTGAGATCGGTATTCATGGGGTCACCTGCCGGCCAGGCTTGGCCACAGGCGAGAAGAACGATGCGCACACGCAGGCGCAACGGGAGGAACCCTGACGGTTCAGTGCCGCTGGATAGCCATTCATGACTGGACCCTTTTTGTAATTGTTATCGCATACGGCAGGAGGGCTCCGGCCGTTGTCAGGCGCTAATCAACCAGATAATGGATCCACAGACAACGTGACGAAAGCACTGCCTAACAATCAGGCGCAACCAATTTCAGTTCATTGCTAGGAAAAATCATATTTTTTATAAATAAATTCAATAGTTTAGAAATTTACAACCAACGAAACTTGATGTTCGGTTACCGAACAGAATCGATCTGTGGATCCACAAATCATCAAAAACCACCCCTGACTCGCCATCATGACTCCGCAATGAACAAATCTTCATATTCCCCCTCAGCGCCCTGATCATGGGGCACACAGCCGATGCCAGCCAGCGGGCAGCCGGGGCTCGTCTTGAGGGGGCAGTACGGGTTGCGTAGCATCCGCGGCCCGATCGCGCGCGTACTGCTACCCCTCAGGATCGATTCACTGATGCCGCAACCTATCCCGCTAAAGGACCACGAAAAGGAAAAGCACCTGGTCAACCGTCGGCTTCTGGCCTGCGCTGCCATGGTGTTCAGCCTGTGTGCCGTCCTGGTGGGCCGGCTCTATGTACTGCAAGTGCTGCAGCACGACCAACAAACGGCCGTGTCGGAAAACAACCGCGTGCACGTGCTGCCCATCGCCCCCGAACGCGGGCTGATCTACGACCGCAACGGCGTGGTACTGGCCGACAACAAGCCCAGCTTCGACCTGACCATGACCCGGGAGCGGGCCGGCGGCGACTCGGCCAAGGTGCTCGACACCCTGACGCAGGTGCTGGGCCTGACCGAAGACGACCGTAAGCAGTTCGACAAGGACCTGCGCCGTGGCCGCAAACCGTTCGAGCCCGTGACCCTTATGGTGGGCCTGAGCGAGGAGCAGATCGCCCTGGTAGCGGTGAACCAGTTCCGCCTGCCGGGCCTGGAGGTGGAGCCGCAGTTCATCCGCGAGTACCCACTGGCCGGGCATTTCGCGCATTCAGTGGGCTATGTGGGGCGCATCAACGAGAAAGAAGCCAAGACGCTCGACAGCACTGAGTACCGCGGCACCCAATCGATTGGCAAGACCGGCATCGAGCGCTTCTACGAAAGCCAACTGCATGGCCACGTGGGCTACGAAGAGGTCGAGACCAACGCTCAGGGGCGGGTGATGCGCGTGCTCAACCACAAGGACCCGACCCCTGGGCAGGATATAGTCCTCACCCTGGACGCCCATTTGCAGATAGCCGCAGAAAAAGCGCTGGGTGACCGCCGTGGCTCGGTGGTGGTATTGGACCCGGCCAATGGTGACGTACTGGCGATGGTCAGCAACCCCAGCTTCGACCCCAACCTGTTCGTCAAGGGCATCAGCTTCAAGCAGTATGCCGCGCTGCGCGACTCCATCGACCGCCCACTGTTCAACCGCGTCCTGCGCGGCCTGTATGCGCCCGGCTCGACCGTGAAGCCTGAAGTGGCCATCGCTGGCCTCGACAGCGGGGTGATCACCCCTGCCAGCCGGGTGTTCGACCCGGGCTACTACGAACTGCCCAACTATGACCACAAGTACCGCAACTGGAACCGCAGCGGCGACGGCTGGGTGGACATGTACACCGCCATCATGCGTTCCAACGACACCTACTTCTACGACCTGGCGCACAAGTTGGGCATCGACCGGCTGCACGACTACATGGCCGAGTTCGGCCTGGGCCAGAAGGTGTCGCTGGACATGTTCGAGGAAGCCTCCGGGCTGATGCCCTCGGCCGAGTGGAAGCGCGCCACGCGACGCCAGGCCTGGTTCCCGGGCGAGACGCTGATCCTTGGCATTGGCCAGGGTTACATGCAGGTCACCCCCCTGCAGCTGGCCCAGGCCACCAGCCTGCTGGCAAGCAAGGGCGTGTGGCACCGCCCGCACCTGGCCATGACCGTGGGCGGCGATACGCCGATCGACCCAAACCCCATGCCCGACATCGTGCTGCACGACAAGCATGCCTGGGACCAGGTCAGCCAGGGCATGCAGATGGTCATGCACGACCCGCGCGGCATTGCCCGCGCCGCGGCCGCCGGTGCCCAGTACCGAATTGCCGGCAAAAGCGGTACCGCGCAGGTGGTGGCGATCAAGCAGGGTGAGCGTTACAACCGCAACAAGACCCTTGAGCGCCATCGCGACAACGCCCTGTTTGTCGGCTTTGCTCCGGCTGAGCACCCCAGTGTGGTGGTGGCAGTAATGATCGAGAACGGTGAGGCTGGAGGCCGGGTCGCAGGGCCGGTGGTGCGGGAGGTGATGGATGCTTATCTGCTGGACGAGCAAGGGCACCTGAAGCCGGAGTATGCGGGCGGCGCACCCACTCGGGGTGTGCCACACACATGATTTCGCCGGGCCGCCGTGGTGGCGGTTTTAGCCGCGAATGGGTCAGGATGCCGTGCGCGGCATCAGCTCATACGGGTGTTTCCACCCCGGCAGCGCCTGGATACGGGCTTTCCACGCCTCGATGTGCGTGAACGCTGCCAACGGGATACCGGTGTCTTCCGGCATGAACACATACCCCGCCAACGACAGGTCGGCGATGGTCAACCGGCCACCGACCATGAATGGCGTCTTCGCCAGGTGCGCGTCGACAATACGGTAAGCCGCCGTGGCACGCTCGCGCAGGAACCGCGTCACATCGGTTTCGCCGGTGTTCTTCAGGCAGAACAGAAAGCGCAGCGCAGCGTAATAGCTGGTGAACTTATGATTGTCGAACAGCATCCAGCGCCAAATTTCACGCTTTTCATCTTCATCGCGAGGCCCGAACTGGCCGGTCTGTTGGGCAAGGTATTCGAGGATCAGCGCAGACTGGGTGATGCGCTTGCCAGCGTGTTCCATCACCGGCACCTCGCCCTGCTCGTTCACCTCATCGCGCCAGGTTTGCTCACGCGTCTGGCCATGGAAGAAGTCGACGAACACCGGCTGCCAGTTCTGGCCGGTGAGTTCAAGCATGAGCGCAGCCTTGTAGGCGTTACCGGATTCGGCGAAGCAGTGCAGCTTGTAGTCGGACATGGGCGAACCTTCAGTTTCCTTTGAATGATCGGCAGGGCCCTCTGCGGATTTGCCCGCGAAGCACCATCCCCCCAAGCAAATCACGCGCGTCCCGACGCGGTCAATCCAAGACGCGCTCCGTCGCCACCTTGCAAAACGCGAGTTCAGCCACCTCGTCAGCGACAGGTGCACCTTGTCCCCGACTCCCTCCAGCCAGGATAAGGGAACTACCCCAACGCCTCCGCCGTCTTAGACACTGAGTGGTTTATTTCCCTGTGCTTCACGTTACTGGAGAACACGACATGCGCCACCTACTCCTCGCCCCTGCGCTGCTGCTCCTGATGCCTGCCGGTGCTGCCCTGGCCCGCGTCGATGCGGGCGACGTCGCCACCTCGGCCGGTATTTCCGCTTCGCTGTATTCAACCTTCAAGGATGACAAACGGATCATCCCGGCCCGTGACGAACTTTCAGCGTTCGTCGCCAGCGGCGGTGCCATCCGCGGCGCCTATGTGGAGTCGGCGCTTGAACAGGCCCGCAAGGACCATCCAGGGCTGCAGGCCAATGATGAAGAGCTGGCCCGGGCCATCCTGTCGCAAGATGACCCTGTGGCTGACCATTGAGTAGACCTTTACCGGCCCTCTCGCGGCGCCCAGACGCGAGAGGGCCGCTACAGGGCCGTTTCAACCCCAGCCATCCATACGCATGGTCGCCCTGACCAGGCGCTGCTCTTCCTGCTCGATCTCCCGCAAACTGTCGCGTATGCCATTGATATGCTCGCGCGCGGCCCGCTGCGCCTGCTCGGGCAGTTGCTCCATGACCGCGCGATACAAGCGCGCATGCTGCCGATCAATCTGGCGTTTCTGCGTTGGCCGGCAATACAGGTTGTTGACCGAAGCGAACACCGTGCTCAAGGTCAGGTCACTGAGCGATTGCAGGGTATGCACCAGCACCGGGTTATGCGAGGCCTCACTGATCGCCCGGTGAAAGGCATGGTCACGGCGGGCATGCTCACGGGCATCGAGCGCCTGCGCAGCCTCGTGCGCAGCCAGCATTTCTTCGTAGCGCCGGCGGATCAGCAGGCGGTCGACGTCGGTAGCCCGCAACGCCGCCAGCCGCGCCGACTCAGCCTCCAGCAACGCCCGGACCTCCAGCAGGTCGAACAGCGTGCGCGGTTGCGAACTGAACAGGTGCATCAAAGGCGTAGCACCCGCCTGCCCGGTGAGATCGGCGACGAACGAACCCCGCCCCTGTTCGGTGTCGATGATGCCGCGCCCACGCAGAACGCGCAGGCCCTCGCGCAAGGCCGAACGTGAACAGCCAAGCTTTTCCACCAGCCGCCGCTCCGACGGCAGTGCCTGGCCCACCTTGAGCACGCCTTCGACGATAAGCCGCTCGACCCGTTCGGCCACCTGGTCGGCGACCTTGGCCTTGCCTTCAGTACCCACTGCGCACACTCCTGCTGGTAGGACCACTTTGACTTATAGCGCCAATCTAGCCAGACAGAACCGTGAATAGACAGTACTGCCCGAAGAAACTGGTAGGACCAGTCAACATCTCACTCGACCCCGAACGCTAGCACGCGCACGCTGCATCGGTGACCGCTTCGCCAACAACAACAAAAACCGTTGCGAGTGAGCCAATGAATATCCTGTACGACGAACGCGTCGATGGCGCGCTGCCAAACGTGGACCTGGCCGCCCTGTTGCAGGCGCTGCGCGATGCACTGCCGGACCTTGAAATCCTGCACCGCGATGAAGACCTCAAACCGTACGAATGCGACGGCCTGTCGGCCTACCGCACCGTGCCACTGCTGGTGGTACTACCCGAGCGCCTGGAACAGGTGCAGACGCTGTTGAAGCTTTGCCACCAGCGCGGCGTACCGGTGGTTGCGCGTGGCGCCGGTACCGGCCTGTCCGGTGGTGCCCTGCCGCTGGCCAAGGGCATCCTGCTGGTGATGGCGCGCTTCAACCGTATCCTCGAGGTCAACCCGCAGGGGCGCTACGCCCGCGTGCAGCCGGGCGTACGCAACCTGGCCATTTCCCAGGCCGCCGCACCCCATGGCATGTACTACGCACCAGACCCTTCCTCGCAAATTGCCTGCTCAATCGGGGGCAACGTCGCCGAAAACGCCGGTGGCGTGCACTGCCTCAAGTACGGCCTGACCGTACACAATGTGCTCAAGGTGGACATCCTTACGGTCGAGGGCGAACGCCTGAGCCTGGGCAGCGATGCGTTGGACAGCCCCGGCTTCGACCTGCTGGCATTGTTCACCGGCTCCGAAGGCATGCTCGGTATCGTCACCGAAGTCACCGTCAAGCTGCTGCCCAAGCCCCAGGTGGCGCGGGTGATACTGGCCAGTTTCGACAGCGTCGAGGACGCCGGCCGGGCAGTCGCCGACATCATCGCTGCCGGCATCATTCCCGGCGGCCTGGAGATGATGGACAACCTGGCGATCCGCGCCGCTGAAGACTTCATCCATGCCGGCTACCCAGTGGACGCGGCGGCGATCCTGCTGTGCGAACTGGATGGCGTGGAAGCCGATGTTCACGACGACTGCGAGCGCGTCGCCGCCGTGCTGACGCAAGCCGGGGCCCGCGAGGTGCGCCTGGCCTGCGACGAAGCCGAGCGCGTTCGCTTCTGGGCCGGGCGCAAGAACGCCTTCCCGGCCGTGGGGCGCATCTCCCCGGACTACTACTGCATGGACGGCACCATCCCGCGCCGCGAGTTACCACGGGTGCTCAAGGGCATCAGCGACCTGTCCGCGGAGTACGGCCTGCGGGTGGCCAACGTGTTCCATGCCGGCGACGGCAACATGCACCCGTTGATCCTGTTCGATGCCAACCTGCCCGGCGAGCTGGAGCGTGCCGAAGCGATCGGCGGCAAGATTCTGGAGCTGTGTGTGAAAGTGGGCGGCAGCATCACCGGTGAACACGGCGTGGGGCGCGAGAAGATCAACCAGATGTGCGCGCAGTTCAACAGCGACGAAATTACCCTGTTCCACGCGGTGAAGGCCGCCTTCGACCCCCAAGGCCTGCTCAACCCCGGCAAGAACATTCCCACCCTGCACCGCTGCGCCGAATTCGGCGCCCTGCACGTGCACCAGGGGCAACTGCCCTTCCCCGAGCTGGAGCGCTTCTGATGAGCATGGACCGCGACATGAGCCAGACGCTGTTGGAGCAGGTCAACCAGGCGCTGAACGAAGGTACGCCGCTGCGCATCCAGGGCAGCAACAGCAAAGCGATGCTCGGCAACCCGGTGGCGGGCGAAGTACTCGACACCCGCAACCACCGCGGCATCGTCAGCTACGACCCCACCGAGCTGGTACTCACGGCCCGCGGCGGTACCCCCCTGCGCGAGATCGAGGCAGCCCTGCACGAGGCCGGCCAGATGCTGCCCTGCGAACCTCCCCACCTGGGCCCCGAGGCCACCTTGGGCGGCATGGTTGCGGCCGGGTTGTCTGGCCCGCGACGGCCGTGGGCCGGGTCGGTGCGCGACTTTGTACTGGGTACACGGGTGATCACCGGCCACGGCAAGCTGCTGCGCTTTGGTGGCGAGGTGATGAAGAACGTCGCCGGCTACGATGTGTCACGCCTGATGGCGGGCAGCTTCGGATGCCTGGGGCTGCTGACCGAGGTTTCGCTGAAAGTGCTGCCACGGCCTCGCCTATGCCTGAGCCTGCGCCTGGCGATGGGCCGCAATGAGGCGCTGGCCGAGCTGGTCGAATGGTGCCAGCAACCGCTGCCGATCAGCGCCGCCTGCCATGAAGGCGAAACGCTGTACCTGCGCCTGGAAGGCGGCGAAGGGTCGGTGCAGTCGGCACGCCAGCGGCTGGGGGGCGACACGCTCGATAACCGCTTCTGGAGCGACCTGCGCGAACAGCGCCTGGCGTTCTTTGCCGACGCCGCCCCCCTGTGGCGCCTGTCCGTACCCACCGTCACCGGCGAGCTGGACCTGCCCGGCCAGCAACTGATCGACTGGGGTGGTGCCCAGCGCTGGCTCAAGACCTGCGCACCGGCGCAGGCCATTCGCGATCAGGTGGCCAGGGTGGGCGGCCACGCCACCTGCTACGCCCCCGGTGCAGCCAGCAGCCCGCCGCTGCCGGTTGCACTGATGCGCTACCACCGCGCCCTCAAGCAGCAGCTCGATCCCCAGGGGGTGTTCAACCCTGGTCGCCTGTACCCGGACCTGTGAGGCCAGCCCATGCAAACCAACCTTAGCGAAACATCGCGCCGCCTGGCCCGCGCCGACGAAGCCGAGCGCATCCTGCGCACCTGTGTACATTGCGGTTTCTGCACCGCCACCTGCCCCACTTACCAGTTGCTGGGCGACGAACTGGACGGCCCGCGCGGGCGCATCTACCTGATCAAGCAGATGCTCGAAGGCGAGCCGGTCACCGCCAGCACCCAATTGCACCTGGACCGCTGCCTGACCTGCCGCAACTGCGAAACCACCTGCCCATCCGGGGTGAAGTACCACGATCTGCTGGACATTGGCCGCGCAGTGGTCGAGCAGCAGGTGCCACGCCCGCTCGGCCAGCGCCTGTTGCGCCTGGGCCTGCGTGCGGTGGTGCCGCGCCCGGCACTGTTCAAGGCCCTGACCCGCAGCGGCCAGGCGCTGCGCCCGCTGCTACCAGCCTCACTCAAACGCAAGTTGCCGGCGCAGGTAACCACACCCGGCCAGCGTCCGGCAGTGCGCCATGCGCGCCGGGTACTGATGCTGGAAGGTTGCGTGCAGCCGGCCCTGTCACCCAATACCAATGCCGCTGCTGCGCGGCTGCTCGACCGCCTGGGCATCAGTGTGCAACCGGTCCGGCAGGCCGGATGCTGTGGCGCGGTGGACTATCACCTGAATGCCCAGGAGCAAGGCCTGCAGCGGGCGCGGCGCAATATCGACGCCTGGTGGCCCGCCATCGAAGCGGGTGCCGAGGCTATCGTGCAGACCGCCAGCGGCTGCGGTGCGTTTGTCCGCGACTATGGCCACCTGCTGGAAAAAGACCCCCATTACGCTGCCAAGGCCGCCCGGGTCAGCGCCCTGTCCCGCGATCTGGTGGAAATCCTGCGCGATGAGCCGATCGAACAATTGGCCTTGTGCGCCGAACAGCGCCTGGCCTTCCACTGCCCATGCACCCTGCAGCACGCCCTGAAACTGGGCGGCGCGGTGGAAGCGTTGCTGACGCGGCTTGGCTTTACCCTTACCTCGGTGCCCGATGGCCACCTGTGCTGCGGCTCGGCGGGGACCTATTCGCTGACCCAGCCAGAACTGTCACTGCAACTTCGCGACAATCGTCTGAATGCGCTGGAAAGCGGTAAACCGCACCTCATTGCCACAGCCAACATAGGCTGCCAGGCCCACCTCGACGGAGCTGGACGCACGCCCGTGCGCCACTGGGTCGAAATCGTCGAAGCAGCCTTGAACCCGGAGCCCGCCCATGCTTAGCAAGTTCGTTATCGGCCAGACCGAAATCGCCCGCGTACTGACCGCCGCCCGCCAGGAAGCCCAGGCCCGACAATGGAGCGTGACCATCGTCGTGGTCGACGACGGCGGCCACCCACTGGCCCTGGAACGCCTGGACGGTTGCGCACCGGCCAGTGCCTACATCGCGATGGAAAAGGCCCGCACCGCCGCACTGGGGCGCAAAGAGACGCGGGATTATGAAGACATGGTCAATGGTGGCCGTACTGCATTCGTGACCGCCCCCCTGCTGACCAGCCTTGAAGGTGGCGTGCCGCTGCGGGTGGAAGGCCAGGTGGTGGGCGCCATTGGTGTATCCGGCGTCAAATCCGAACAGGATGCCCAGGTGGCCAAGGCGGGGGCTGCTGCCTTGTAGACCCTGAGGTTCGACCACCGCCCAGCATCTTAAGACGTTTCCTACGCCGCCCTCAGAAGCGCCCTACTTGCTGCCTCTGCCCACAGAAAACATGATCGGCACTGGAGGACGCAAGGTCGCGATCCAGAGGAGGCTCCGAATGCACCCGTACGCCCGCCCCATCGCCGAACTGCGCAGCAGCCTGCGCGAAATGCTGGCCCATGACATGACCAACCCCGACAACGACCCGCACTTGTCGGGGGTCATGTTCTTCTGCGCCACCGATGAACATTCCCGGCAATTGATCGAACGCATCGAGTTGCTGGCCAGCGAGGTGTTCTTCGACGCGAACGGGCGGGCCATTTCAGAGCATATGAAAGCTTCGACGGTTGAAGGCGTGCGCATCAAGCGCAACCGCAACGCGCCGGAAGACGAAACCGTGATACGCATTGCCCTGGCAGAAAAAGGCTATATCACCGTCAGCACCGCTCGGCTCTGAGCGGTTGGCTCGGCTTCTTCGTCGCCTGTGACAAGCACCTGAGTCGCAGCCAATCCGCTATCCTGAGCAATCCTCCGCTCCGGACCCGCCCATGGAACTGCACATTCGCCTGGAGGGCCGCAAAGGCCTGGCCGATCAGCTTTACCAGCAATTGCGCGATGGTATCGACAGCGGCCACCTGGCCGCCGGCTCCCAACTGCCGCCTACCCGTCTGCTGGCTGAACAACTGGGCGTATCGCGCAAGACCGTGGCCGAGGCCTATTCGCGGCTGACCTACGATAACCTGCTAAGCGGCGTGGTCGGCCGTGGCACATTCGTCACCCCGCGCCATCCGCTGCGCAGTAGCGAATCAGCCACCCTCCCCCTGGCCGGCGCCGCCTCCCTCGAGCGCTGGCAGCAGCGCGCCACCGTGCTCAGCCAACGCCAGTTGCAGGCGCCATCGCGCTATGACTTCGTCGGGGGTGCTTCGAGCAAGGCACAGTTCCCGTTCGACCAGTGGCGCAGTTGCCTGAACTACGCCCTGCGCCGTAGCCAGCGCCACCCCGAGCGCCAATTCCCGGCCCAGGGCTTGCCGGAACTGCGCGAAGCCATTGCCCACCACATCGCCTACTCGCGCGGGGTGCACTGCAGCGCAGCCGACCTGCTGGTGTGCAACGGCGCCCAGCAGGCGCTGGACCTGATTGCCCGGGTACTGGTCGAGCCGGGCTGCCAGGTGGCCATGGAAGATCCTGGCTACCCACCGGCACGGCAATTGTTCCTGGCCCTGGGTGCACGCCTGCAATCGGTGCCGGTGGATGATGAGGGCCTGTGCGTGGAACAGATCGCCGACGGCACCCGGCTGATCTACGTAACACCCTCGCACCAGTTCCCGCTGGGCATGCCGATGAGCGAGCCACGCCGGCATGCCCTGCTTGCGCGGGCCGCCGAGCTGGGTGCACTGATCATCGAAGACGACTACGACTGTGAGTTCCGCTACCACGGGCCAGCCTCGGACGCGCTGCAGCGTCTGGACCGGCATGGGCTGGTCGCCTACGTCGGGACCTTCTCCAAGACCTTGCTGCCCGAGCTGCGCCTGGGCTATGCCGTATTACCGCCTGCCGTACTGCAGGCCGCTTGCGTGGCCAAGCACCTCAGCGACTGGCACAGCCCTACCCTGCTGCAGTGGGCGCTGGCGCGCTTCCTTGGCGAAGGCCACCTGAACAAGCACATCCGCCGCTGCCACGAGGTCTACAGCGCACGCCGCGAGCGCATCCTGGCGCGCCTGGGCGGCGATCTGTCACCGTGGTTCAGCGCCATCCCCGCCAGCGCAGGCTTCCACCTCAGTGCCTTGGCCAAACCCGGGGTGGATGTGGAGTTGTTGGCCAACCTCGCGCGCAAGGTAGAGGTCGGCCTGTATTCACTGGCACCCTTCTTCAGCGAGGCGCCGGTACGCCCGGGGCTATTGTTGGGCTTCGGCGCCATCGAACTGCTGGATATCGACCCGGCGCTGGACCGGGTACGCGATACCTTGCAACGCCTCAGTTGACCGGTGCGGCCTTGCCGGTTGCGGCCGGCCGGGCGATAGCCGCCGCATAGCCGCGCGGGTTGAAGCACGCGGTCACCAGCAGCATTGCCATCACGGTCACGGTCAACAGCGTCCACGAAGCCTGGAAGTCGCCACTGACATCCCGCAGCCAACCCGTGATATACGGCACGATGCCGGTGATGATGAAGCCGATACCCTGTACGAACGCCGCCAGGCTGCCGGCTTCGGCAGGCGTTTTCAGGTGTTCCAGGGTCAACGTCAGGCACTGGCTGAAGCAGGCACCCAAGCCAAAGCCGATCATGGCGACCCAAAGCCCGGAAGCCGCCGCAGGTGCCAGCAAAAGCCCCAGGAAGCCCGCCAGCTGGATCGCCAGCGCCAGCCACAAACCCGGGCGCCTGTCTGCCCAACGTCGCAGCAGCAGCGGCAGGCCGAGCGCACCGAGCACCTGGAAGACGGTCATCAGGCCCACCAGGTCGGCACCGCCCTGAGCGCTGCCGCCATGCTCGATGTGGTAAGCCGGCAACCAGGCCACCATGCTGGTGTAGCCGCCGTTGATCAGGCCGAAGTACAGGGCCAGCAACCACGCCCGGCGGCTGCCGAACCAGTGCCCGCCCGTGACCGTTCCCAGCTTCGGCGCCTCCTGCCTTGGCCGCAGCACGGCCCAGGCCAGCACCGCCAGCACGGCCGGGACCGCCCATACGCCCAGGCCCGCCTGCCAGTAGCCGAAATGGCCGCTGATGTGTGGCCCGAGTACTGCAGCCAGGCCGCCGCCGCTCATCAGCGCTGCCGAGTACAGCCCCATCGCCCCGGCCAGACGCCCGGGGAACCAGCGGTTGACCAGCCCCGGCATCATGCCCTGCACCACCGCCACGCCCAGGCCGGCGACCAGCGCACTGGCGATTAGCGCCCAGGCACTGTCCAGCTGCAGGCGCCACAGGCAGGCCAGGGCAATCGCGGCCAGGCCCCCCAGCATGCCGCCATGCTCGCTGACCCAGCGTCGCAGCCACGGTTGCAACAGGGGCACCAGGCCCATGCACAGCACCGGTAGCGCCGTCAGCAAGGCCGCCTGCTGGTAACCCAGGCCGGTGCTGGCGCGCATGGGTTCGAGTAACGGGCCGATACTGGTCAGGATCGGCCGCAGGTTCAACGCCAGCAGGATCACCAGCAACAGGTTCAGTACAGCGCTCATTGTGAGTCGGTTCTCTTGTAACAGGAACTGGCCATTATCCCGGCTCGGCTGGCCTGGCAGAAATGAAGAGATTGGATGCAGGTCAGTGGCCACCTGAATGGACGATTGGCCTCCCGCTTATGCGCAAAATTGGCTATCGGGGTGGCCAATGAGCGGCGCTACAGTAGCGCCATGTCCACCCCACACTTCTGGAGACTGCCATGCACAACCGTATCGAATGGGCCAAACACGCGCCGCAAGCCTACAAAGCCATGGTCGGCCTGGAGCAGGCGCTGGCCAACAGCGGCCTTGAACACTCGCTGCTGGAGCTGATACGCCTGCGCGCTTCGCAGATCAACGGCTGCGCCTACTGCGTCAACCTTCACGCCAACGATGCGCGCAAGGCGGGTGAGACCGAAGCACGCCTGCAGACCTTGTGCGTGTGGCAGGACACCAGCTATTTCACGCCGCGTGAACGTGCTGCCCTGGCCTGGGTCGAGAGCCTGACCCGCTTGCCTGAACGGGGTGCGCCGCAAGAGCAATATGAAGCCCTGCAGGAACACTTCGAGCCGGGCGAGGTGGCCAACCTGACCTTGGCAATTGCCACCATCAATGCCTGGAACCGGTTCGGCGTCGGCTTTGCCATGGTGCCGGCCTGATCCTTTCGGGTGGCCTGTGCTGGCCTATTCGCGGGCAAGCCCGCTCCCACAAATTCTGTGCCCTGTAGGAGCGGGTTTACCCGCGAACACCGGCAGAGCCGGTGCCATCCACCGCATTGTTTTCTTCGCGGGCATGCCCGCTCCTACAGTTCTGTGCGTGCCCTGTAGGAGCGGGTTTACCCGCGAACACCGGCAGAGCCGGTGCCATCCACCGCATTGGTTTCTTCGCGGGCATGCCCGCTCCCACAATTCTGTGCGCGCCCTGTAGGAGCGGGTTTACCCGCGAACACCGGCAGAGCCGGAGTCATCCACCGCATTGGTTTCTTCGCGGGCAAGCCCGCTCCTACAATTCTGTGCGTGCCCTGTAGGAGCGGGTTTACCCGCGAACACCGGCAGAGCCGGTGCCATCCACCGCGGTGGTTTCTTCGCGGGCAAGCCCGCTTCCACAGGTAGAACGCAGGCCGGCCAGCCGCGCCCGGTAGCTCCCTGGGCTCTGCCCGGTCCACTTCTTGAACGCCCGGTGGAACGCACTCGGTTCCTGAAACCCCGCCTGCTCGGCAATTTCGGCAATGCTCAACGCGCCTTCGCGCAGCCGCTCGAAGGCCATGGCCCGGCGCACTTCATCCTTGATCTGCTGGTACGAACGCCCCTCCCGCTCCAACTGCCGGCGAAAGGTACTGGCACTGATCCCTTGTTGCTGCGCCAGTGCGGCCAATGTCGGCCACTGTCCATAGCGCAATGCCCGCAGGTGCCGATACACCTCAGCCACCAGCCCGTTCTGATTGCGAAAGCGGATCACCAGCCCCTGAGGTGCACTGCGCAGAAAGGTCTTCAGGGCTGCCCGGTCCTGCACAACAGGCAGGCGCAGGTAAGCGCTGTCGAACTCCACCTCGGTGCGTCCGCTGCCCAGGCGCAGGTCCGGGCCCCACAGCAGCAAGTCGTCCTCCTGGGCCGGGCGCGACACCGCGAGCTCCGTGCGGTCGATGGCAATCCGCCGCCCGGCCAGCCAGCACAGCATGCCGATCATCAGCACCAGGTAGGTTTCCTCGGCATAGACCCGGGTCAAGGGGTCGGCAATGTTCGACTGCACGCTGATCACCGCCCGCCCGCCACGTACCGTCAGGCTGCCACGCAGGTCACGCAGGAACAGGCCGAAGCCCCCGATGCACTGGCGCAAGGCCTTTTCCAGGTTCGGCTCGAGGATCAACCCCCGGCAGATCAGGGCAAAACTGCCCAGCGGCATGCCATGGCTGTCGAGGCCAAAGAACTCATCGTCCAGGCGCTGGATCAACGCCAGCCACAGCTGGGCGAACGCCTTGGCCGGCACCCGCGCCAGAGGCTGATCGAGCAGCTGCGGGGCGATGCCCACCGCACGCAGCTGGGCATCACGCTCGGCGGGTGTGTCGCGCAGGGCGTGGAGCATGGCGTTGAGGAAGTACACGGCGACTGAATCGCTTTCGCGCATGGCGGTTTTCGCTGTCTATGCTGAGTGGCAAAAAGTGCCAGGTTGTTTGAACAGATTCGGCATAGGCTGCAACAGAGCCTTTGCCTAGACTCGATCCCACTTCGGGGCCGCCAACCATTCTCGCAGAGCCTGGCCCGGTCCCGCCACGCCTTCACAATCGGAGCCCTTATGAGCAGCGCAGAAATCTACGTCGTCAGTGCCGTCCGTTCAGCCATTGGTGGTTTTGGCGGTTCCCTCAAGGACCTGCCACTGGCCGACCTGGCCAGCGCCGTGACCCGCGCCGCCATCGAGCGTTCGGGCCTGGCAGCCGAGCAAGTCGGCCACCTGGTGATGGGCACGGTAATCCCCACCGAACCGCGTGACGCCTACCTGGCACGGGTAGCGGCAATGAACGCTGGCATCCCCAAGGAAACGCCGGCATTCAACGTCAACCGCCTGTGCGGATCTGGCCTGCAGGCTATTGTCTCTGCGGCCCAGGGCCTGTTGCTGGGCGACACCGATGTGGCCGTCGCGGCCGGCGCCGAGTCCATGAGCCGTGGCCCTTACCTGCTGCCACAAGCGCGCTGGGGTGCACGCATGGGTGACCTGCAAGGCATCGACTATACCGTCGGCGTGCTGCAGGACCCGTTCCAGCATTTCCACATGGGCATCACTGCCGAGAACGTTTCGGCCAAGCACGGCATTACCCGCGAAATGCAGGACGAACTGGCCCTGACCAGCCAGCGCCGCGCCGCTCGTGCGATTGCCGAGGGCCGCTTCGCCAGCCAGATCGTTGCGCTGGAGCTGAAAACCCGCAAGGGCAGCGTGCAGTTCAGTGTCGACGAGCATGTGCGTGCTGATGTGACCGCCGAACAACTGGCCGGCATGAAGCCGGTGTTCAAGAAAGACGGCACCGTCACCGCCGGCAACGCCAGCGGTATCAACGATGGCGCCGCCGGCCTGGTGTTGGCCACCGGTGACGCGGTGCGCCGCCTGGGCCTGAAGCCACTGGCACGCCTGGTGGGCTATGCCCACGCCGGGGTGGAACCTGAGCTGATGGGCCTTGGGCCGATCCCGGCCACCCGCAAAGTGCTGGAAAAAACCGGCCTGAACCTGCAAGACCTGGATGTGATCGAGTCCAACGAAGCCTTCGCTGCCCAGGCCTGCGCCGTTGCCCGCGAGCTGGGCTTCGACCCGGAAAAGGTCAACCCCAACGGTTCGGGCATTTCCCTAGGCCACCCGGTGGGTGCCACCGGCGCGATCATCGCCACCAAGGCCATTCATGAACTGCAGCGCATCCAGGGCCGCTACGCGCTGGCTACGATGTGTATCGGCGGTGGCCAAGGCATCGCCGTCGTGTTCGAGCGCGTCTGAGGGAGGCTGACACATGAGCATTGAACAGATCGCCGTGATCGGCGCGGGCACCATGGGCAACGGCATTGCCCAGGTGTGCGCCATTGCCGGCTACCAGGTGCTGCTGGTGGATGTTTCCGACGCAGCGCTTGAGCGCGGTGTGGCCACCTTGAGCAAGAACCTCGAGCGCCAGGTCAGCAAGGGCACCCTCGACGCTGACAAAGCCGCAGCCGCCAAAGCCCGCATCCGCACCAGCACCGACTACGCCCAGCTCAGCGCTGCACAGCTGGTGATCGAAGCGGCTACCGAGAACCTGCAGCTCAAGCAGCGCATCCTGCAGCAGGTGGCAGCCAACGTCGCCGCCGACTGCCTGATCGCCACCAACACTTCGTCGCTGTCGGTGACCCAACTGGCCGCCAGCATCGAGCACCCCGAGCGCTTCATTGGTGTGCACTTCTTCAACCCGGTACCGATGATGGCGCTGGTGGAGATCATTCGTGGCCTGCAGACCAGCGACCACACCTACGCCCAGGCGCTGGTGGTGACCGAAAAAGTCGGCAAGACCCCGATCACCGCCGGCAACCGCCCGGGCTTCGTGGTCAACCGCATCCTGGTGCCAATGATCAACGAGGCGATCTTCGTGCGCCAGGAAGGCCTGGCCAGTGCCGAGGATATCGACACCGGCATGCGCCTGGGCTGCAACCAGCCGATCGGCCCGCTGGCCTTGGCTGACCTGATCGGTCTGGACACCCTGCTGGCGATCATGGAGGCCTTCCATGAAGGCTTCAACGACAGCAAGTACCGCCCTGCTCCACTGCTCAAGGAAATGGTCGCGGCCGGCTGGCTGGGGCGCAAGAGCGGTCGCGGTTTCTTCACCTACTGAGGACCAAGCGCCATGCCCCCGGTCAATGCCGCAATGCGCTGTGCCAACTTTGAGGAGCGACGTGACCGGGCCATGGCATTGTTTGCCGAAAAGGGCTTTGGCCAGGTCAGCATGCGCGAGCTGGCGGCCCATGTGGGGCTGACCGCCGGCTCGCTGTACCATCACTTTCCCAGCAAGCAGGACCTGCTGTACGACTTGATCGAAGAGTTGTACGAAGAGCTGCAGGCCACCTTGGACCAGGCCCGCCGGGCCATGGCCCGTGGGGCATCGGCGTTGAGCTGCCTGATTGCTGCGCACTGGCAGCTGCATGCCGAGCGGCCGCTGCAGTTCCGGCTGGCCGAACGGGATTTGTGTTGTTTGAGTGAGGCGCAACAGGCGCACCTGGCCTCGTTGCGCAAGCGCTATGAGGCAGGTTTGCTGCGCCTGATCGCACCGCAAGCGAAACTGCCGGGGCAAGCGTTGGACGCCACAGCGCATGTACTGGCAACGCTTCTCAACCAACTGCCGGGGTTGCTCAAAGCAATGCCTGAAGAGCAGGGCTTGGAGCTGATGGAAAACTTGCTGGTCGGGGGCATTGAGCGGACGCTGCGCTAGCCTGCCAGGGCCTCTGCGCGGGCTTGCCCCGCGAAGAGGCCGGATGCCTCAGCGCAACAGCGACTGGATCTGCTCGTGCAAGGTATCCAGGTCAAACGGCTTGGCCAGGATAGGGGCCTTGCGGGTGATCGGGCTGCCAGATTCGAGAATCTCCGCCGGGTAACCGCTGATGAAAATCACCTTCAGGTCGGGCCGCAGCTTCACCGCGGGCTCGGCAATATCCACCCCCGAGATCCCCCCCGGCAAACGGAAGTCCGTCACCATCAGGTCCAGGTGCGGTTTGCTGGCCAGGATGGCAAACGCCTGCTCGCCATCCTCAGCCACCAGGACGTGGTACCCCTCACCCGCCAGGTAATCGCGCAAAATCATGCGAATCGCCGGTTCATCCTCGACGACCAGAACCACATCTTGTGCATCTTCACTCATGTTAACGCCTTGAAATACTTACAGTTGGCCATCAGACCCCAGGCTTACACAGAGGTTGCCCGCGCCTGGTCGTTTTGTTCTTTGAATGTTGCCAGCGGCAATTGCAGGGTGAATGTGGCACCCTTGCCCTCCTCGCTTTCAACCTGTATCCGGCCACCGTGCGCCTGGACGATCTGCTCGGAGATGTACAGCCCCAAGCCCAGACCTCCGCTGGCCTGCTGGGCAGCGACCCGCTCGAACTGCTGGAAGATCCGCTGCTGGTTGGCGGCGCTGATACCGATACCGTGATCCTGCACCTGCACCCAGGCCATGCCGCCCTGCTCGAACACCCGCACCTGCACCGGATTGCGCTCGCCGTAACGCATTGCATTGGACAACAGGTTGGCCACTACTTGTTCAATCCGGAATTCGTCCCACTCCCCCTCCAGCGCTTCGCAACGCTGCAATTCGATGTGTGTTTCCAGGGCCATGGCCTGCGCCGTGAAGTTTTCCACCAGCCCACGCACCAGTTGGCCCAGGTCAAACAGTTTGGGCCGCAGCGACAGTTTACCGGTCCGGATGCGCGAAACATCGAGCATGTCCTCGACCAACCGGATCAGGCTGTTGATCTGCCGTTCGTCGCGCTCGACCATGGCCTGCAGCTTGTCGACACTGAACGCGTCCAGGTTGCCCCGAGCCAGGTGCATCTTGCGCAACTGGGTTTCCAGGATCAGGCCATTGAGCGGCGTACGCACCTCGTGGGAGACGATCGACATGAAGTCGTCCCGCATGCGCACGGCGTGCTCCAGCTCACACCGTGCCACCTGCAGCTGGCTGAGCAACAGCTCCTGTTCCTGGCGGCTCTGCTCCAGGGCTTCCAGCTGCCGGCCAAGCACCTTGCGCTGGCGGAACAGGTCGACGAACACCGAGACCTTGCTTTTCACCGCCAGGGTGTCGAGCGGCTTGTGCAGAAAGTCCACGGCCCCGCTCTCGTAGCCCTTGAAGGCATAATTCATCTCGCGACCCGCCGCGCTGACGAAGACGATCGGGATGTGCTTGGTCTTGTCGGTACCGCGCATCAGCTCGGCCAGTTCAAAACCGTTCATGCCCGGCATCTGCACATCGAGAATGGCCAGTGCGAACTCGTGCTCGAGCAGCAACGACAAGGCAGCCTCGGCAGACTGTGCCTGGTGCACCTCGCGGTCCTCGCCCTGGATCAGGGCATCGAGCGCCAGCAGGTTTTCCGGCAAGTCGTCGACAATCAGCAGTTTGGCGATGGTGTGGCTTAGCATGCGCTGTATTCCAGGGTCGCGAGCAACTGCCCGATACCGCTCAGAGTAAGAATATGGTCGGGCTGGTGCAGGGCCAGGGCGGCCTCCGGCATCAGGGCAACCTGTGCGTCACGAGGGTCCTGGACAATCGTGCGCCCCCCATTGTTCTTGATGTAGGCAAGGCCCCTGGCGCCGTCTTCGTTGGCGCCGGTAAGCAGCACACCCAGCAGGCTGTCGCCATAGGCATCGGCCGCCGAGATGAACAGGAAGTCGATCGCTGGGCGCGAGAAATGCACCGGTTCTTCCTGGCTCAGCGACAGCGTCAGGTCGCGCTCCACCGACAAGTGGTAACCCGGCCCTGCCACATAGATCTGCCCGCCGCTGATCCTCTCCTTGTCACGTGCCTCGCACACCGGCCGATGCAGCCGCCGCTGCAGCACGCCAGCCAGTTGGCTGTGGCGGTCGTCCGGCAGGTGCAGCACGCAGAGCACCGGTATGGCGAACGCCGATGGCAACGTGCCGAGCACCTGGAACAATGCCGCCACGCCACCGGCCGAGGCGCCGATCACCACTGCGCGTACGCCGCTCATGATTTACGGAAGATCCGTTGGGGCTTGACCAGCGGCTCGAAACGATCGCTGTAGGCCGAAAAATCCACCGACTCCTTGCTACCCAGCACCAGGAAACCGCGGTGGCAGAGCGACTCATGGAACAGGCCCAGCGCCCGATCCTGCAGGTCCTTGTTGAAGTAGATCAGCACATTGCGGCACGACACCAACTGGGTCTCGGAGAACACGCTGTCGGTGGCCAGGCTGTGGTCGGCGAAGGTGACATTGTCGCGCAGGCTGCTGTCCATGATGGCGTTGCCATAGGCGGCGGTGTAGTACTCGGCGAAGTCACGGCGGCCACCGGCCAGGCGGTAGTTTTCCTCGTATTCGCGCATGCTCTGCATCGAGTAGATACCCTGCTTGGCCCTGTCCAGCGAATGCGGGTTGATGTCGGTGGCGTAGATGATGGTGCGTTCAAGCAGCCCTTCCTCACGCAACAGGATGGCCATGGAATACACCTCTTCCCCCGTGCTGCAGCCAGCGATCCAGACCTTGATCGAGGGCCAGGTACGCAGCAGCGGCACCACTTCGTTGCGCACGGCAAGGAAGTGGTCAGGGTCACGGAACATCTCGCTGACCGGGATCGTCAGGTACTGCAGCAACTGCATGAACATGCCCGGGTCGTGCAGGACGCGCTCCTGCAACGCAGACACCGTCAGGCAATCGAACTGACGCAGCGCGTGGAGAATCCGGCGCTTGATCGAAGCGCCGGAATAATTGCGGAAATCGTAGCTGTACTTGAGGTAGATCGCCTCGATCAGCAGTCGGATCTCGATGTCGGTGTTGCGTTCGCTAGTCAAATTCGCTCCAGTTGCGGCAGCCAGACACGGATCAACGAGAACAGGCGGTCCAGGTCGATCGGCTTGGCCAGGTAATCATTGGCACCGGCTTGCAGGCAACGCTGCTGGTCATCCTTCATGGCCTTGGCGGTCACGGCGATGATCGGCAGTTTGCGCCAGCGCGGTTGCTGGCGGATCAGGCGGGTGGCCTCGAAGCCGTCCATCTCCGGCATCATCACGTCCATCAGCACCAGGTCGATGTCGTCGTGCTGCTCCAGGCGCTCGATGGCTTCGCGCCCGTTGCGGCCGATTTCGACAATGGCGCCCTTGTGCTCCAGGGCGCTGGTCAGGGCGAAGATATTACGCACATCGTCGTCCACCAGCAGCACCTTGCGGCCCTCGAACACCTTGTCGCGGCTGCGCGCGGTCTTGAGCATGCGCTGACGCTCGTTGGACAGCTGCGATTCGACCTTGTGCAGGAACAGCGTCACTTCGTCCAGCAGGCGCTCCGGCGATCGTGCGCCCTTGATGATGATCGAGCGTGAGTACTTGAGCAGGTCAGCTTCTTCCTCGCGGGTGAGGTTGCGGCCGGTATACACGATCACCGGCGGGAAGGCGCGGATATCCTCGGCGGTCATGCGCTTGAGCAGCTCGTTGCCGAGCATGTCTGGCAGCTTGAGGTCGATGATCATGCAGTCGTAGATGTTCTGGCGCAACAGCGCCAGTGCATCCTGGGCCATGGCGACGGCCGTGATCTCGACATCGTCGTCGCCGATCAGCCGGGCGATGCTCTCGCGCTGCAGGTCGTCGTCTTCCACCAGCAGGATGTGCTTGAGCTTTTGCGTGAGCTTGGCTTCCAGGCGAGCGAACACCTCCTTGAGCTCCTCGCGGCTGGTGGGTTTGACCGCATACCCCACCGCCCCCATGTGCATGGCCGCCTCGACGCGGTCTTCCACCGAAATGATGTGCACCGGGATATGGCGGGTGCTGGCCTGCTCCTTGAGGCGCTGCAGGACGGTCAGGCCCGAGTGGTCGGGCAGGCGCATGTCCAGCAGGATCGCATCCGGAATGTACTGGGCTGCCAGCTCGAAGCCTTCGTCGGCGCCATGGGCCACCAGGCAGCTATAGCCCAGCTCATGGGCCAGGTCGAAGAGGATGCGGGCAAAGTTGGGCTCGTCTTCGATCACCAGAATGCAGCGGGTATCGAAAGGGGCCCGCTCGCGGTCGTCGGCAAAGGCCGGCGCCGGGCGCGTGACAGCGGCGGCCAGCGGCGCTTGCGGTGCAGGCGGCAACGCATCGACGGCCGGGCGCAGGCTTTGCGGTTCGACGTCTTCGGCCTCGGCGGCATAGCGCTCCGGCAGAATCAGGCTGAACACGCTGCCTTGCCCGGGGCTGCTGTCGACATTGATCTGGCCTCCGAGCAAATGCGCCAGGTCACGGGAGATCGACAGACCCAGGCCAGTGCCACCATAACGGCGATTGCTGGTGCCATCGACCTGGTGGAAGGCGCCGAAGATCGCCTGCTGCTGATCGGCCGCAATGCCGATGCCGGTGTCACCGACTGCGAACACGATACCGCTGTCAGCCTGGAAGCTGACGTTCATGCTGACCTGGCCACGCTCGGTGAACTTGATGGCGTTGGACAACAGGTTCTTGAGGATCTGCTCCAGGCGCTGACGGTCGGTGAACAGCGTGACCGGTACCTGCGGCTCGACCTTGACCTCGAAGGCCAGCCCCTTGTGACCGGCAAGCGGCTGGAACATGCCGCGCAAGCCTTCGACCAGGCGCTCGACCTGGGTGGTTTCGGGCCGTACTTCAAGCTTGCCGGCCTCGACCTTGGCGATATCGAGAATGTCGTTGATCAGGTTGAGCAGATCGTTGCCGGCCGAGTAGATGGATTCGGCGAACTTGACCTGCTCCTCGCTGAGGTTGCCTTCAGCGTTTTCTGCCAACAGCTTGGCCAGAATCAGCGAGCTGTTGAGCGGCGTGCGCAGCTCATGGGACATGTTGGCGAGGAATTCGGACTTGTACTTGCTCGATCGCTGCAGGTCGTCGGCACGGGCCTGCAGCTCCAGCTGCGCCTGGCTCAGCTCATCGTTCTTGCGGTCCAGCGCTTCGGTGCGTTCCGACAACTGCTCATTGGTCTGCTCGAGTTCGGCCTGCTGGGTTTCCAGATGGGCCTGAGACTCCTTGAGCACCCGTGACTGCTCTTCGAGCTCTTCGTTGGCAGTCTTGAGCTCTTCCTGCTGCACCTGCAGCTCTTCATTGAGTTGCTGGGTTTCGGCCAGCACTTCCTGCAGGCGCTGACGATAACGTGCACTCTCGATGGACATACCCAGGTTGCCGCCGACCCGCTCCAGCAGCTCTTCATCCCGTTCTTGCAAGGGGCGCAGGAAACCCAGCTCGATCACCCCGTTGATCTGCCCGTCTTCAGTCGCCGGCATCAGCAGTGCGCTGCGCGGCAAGCCGCTGCCCAGGCCGGAACTGAGGCGATAGAAATCTTCGGGCAGTTCCTCCAGGCGCAGCAAGCGGCCTTCGCGGACCGCCTGGGCCAACAGGCCATGGTGGTCCGACTCGATCTGCTCGCGGGCCTGCTCTTCGGTACTCAGGCCATAACAGGCCACGCGCACCAGCCGGCCATGCTCGTCGCGCACGTACACGGCGCCCACCACGCTGCCCAGATAAGAGGCAAAGAAGCGCAGGATGTTCTCGCCAAGCATGGGCAAGGTCAGCTGCCCGAGCACCTGCTGCGCCAGCTGGGTCTGGCCGTTGCGTAGCCAGGCCTGGTGCTCCAGGCGCTGTGCCGAGCGTTGCTGGGCTTGCAGGTTTTCAGCGTAGTTGGCCGAAAGTGCCAGCAGGTCACGACGGCCCAGGTAGGCCAGCAATGCACTGAGGCCGACAATGAACAGCACGAACGCCGAAATCGCCGTCACGGTGACGGTACTGACTTTTTCGTTACGGGCCATGCGCAATTGTTGTTCGGTAATGATCAGGTCATCGAACTCCTTGCGGATTTCATCGGTGATGCGCTTGCCCCGGCCATTGCCGATCGAGGCCTGGTAATCGCCCTGGCTGCGGCGCAGGCTGATCATCTCGTTACCGAAGTCGTTCCAGGCCTGCTGCAAGGCCATCAGCCGGTCAATACGGTCAACCTGCTGCGGGTTGTCCTCGACCATGCTGCGCAGGCTTTGCAGGCTGCCGAGAATACGTGGCTTGGCCACCTCGTAGGGGTCGAGGAAGCGCTCGTCGCCCGTGATCAGGAAGCCGCGCATGCCCGTTTCCATGTCGATCGACAGCTTGACCGCTTCGTTGGCATTGCCGATCACCCGATCGGTGTGCTCGACCCACTGCATGGCCGAAAGCAGGTAATTGATCACCGCAACGAAGGCCACGGCCCCCAGCAGGCCAACCCCCAGGGGGAGGCCGATGTTGCGGCTCAACAGCTTGCGAAAGCTTCGCTGGTCCATCGAGGCTGCTTGAATCATGAGAAAACGCCCGAGCTAGAAAAGTCCATTGAAAAGAGTGGCCGATCCGTCGTTGTTGTTATCTGCCACTGCCTGTCCTGATATGCGAGTCTAACCAGCTTTGACGGGTCTGGCAGGGCATTGAGCCAGTATTTGAAGGTAGCGTTCGGCAATCGTTCCATCTATTTGCATGGAGCGGTATCCTCGGGAACTTCTGATGCCGCGCGGTACACAGATTAAAGACACTCATTTGTACAGGATTTGAACCATGCACCTTCTGGTAGTCGAAGACGACGACATCGTACGCATGCTGATGGTCGAAGTGCTCGACGACTTGGGCTACAAGGTCATCGAGGCAGAAGACGCCACAGCCGCCCTGCGTGTACTTGAAGACCCCAGCCAGGCACTGGCACTGATGATGACCGACGTGGGCCTACCGGACATGCGAGGTGAGGAGCTGGCGGGAAAAGCGCGCGAACTGCGGCCACTGTTACCGGTGCTGTTCGCCAGCGGCTACGCCGACAGTTTCAATGTGCCGGAGGGCATGCACCTGATCGGCAAGCCGTTCAGCATCGACCAGTTGCGGGACACGGTGGTGGGTATTCTGGGTACCCCTTGAGCACGGCGGCGCCTGTTTCGCTCGTAGGCGCGGGCTTGCCCGCGAAGAGGCCGACACAGGCAACCCGCCTCACAGCTCTCTGCGCAGCAGATAGGTATCCATGATCCACCCCTTGCGCGCCCGCTCCCGCTCGCGCACTTCCAGTATCTGCGCCTTCACCGCCTGCAACGGCCCGGCAATCAGCACTTCATCCTCGGTCCCCAGGTACGCGCCCCAGTAGATGGTCAACGCCGGGTCATCGAGCCCGGCAAAGGCGCACTGCCCGTCGAGCATCACCACCACATTGTCGACAGCCCCCTGCTCGGCCAGGCGTCGCCCCGGCAGCACGGTCAGGGGCTCGCCGATGCGGTTGAGCGGCACCTGGTGCCGCGCCGCCAGCGCCTGCACACTGCTGATGCCAGGGATGACCTGCAAGCGCAGCCTCACACCTTGTTCGCGGACCAGGTCAAGTATGCGCAGGGTGCTGTCGTAGAGGGTGGGCTCGCCCCACAGCAGGAAGGCACCTGTTTCACCGTCGCCAATTTCCTCCTCGATCAGGCGCGCATACAGCGCAGCACGCTGCCGGTGCCAGTTCTGCACCGCGCCCAGGTAGTCTTGCGCCTGCGCATCGCGCAACGGGTCGACCACCGGCACCAGGCGATAACCACCTTCGGGGCGATAGCGCTGCAGAATGGCCTTGCGCAGGCGCACCAGTTCATCTTTGTCGTCGCCCTTGTCGAGCACGAAGAACACGCTGGCACTGCGCAGCGCATCGACCGCTTCATAGGTGACCTGGCGCGGGTCACCCGCGCCGATACCGATCAACAACAGGTCTTTCATTGCCCTGCCCTTTGCGGGAACCCGCCACCATTGTCAGGCGGTTACCGGTATTTGGCAAAGCAGCTGCTTAGAAGATCGAGAAGTTGTAGCTGACAATGACCCGCGTCTCATCCATGTCACGCGCCCACCGTTCATAGTTGCTGCGGTAAGTGGAATTACGCAGGCGTACGCTGACATCCTTGAAGGTGCCACTTTGCACCTGGTATTTAAACTCGGTGTCGCGTTCCCACTCCTTGCCTTCGACACTGCTACCCGGCACCTTGATATTGTCGCCGTTGATATAACGGGTGAAGAAGGTCAGGCCGGGTACACCCAGCGCCTTGAAGTCGTAGTCATAGCGCACTTGCCATGAGCGCTCCTGTGCAGCGGCAAAATCATTGACCTGGGCGTAGTTGACCAAGTACGGGTTGCTGCCATCCAGGTACGGCATGGTACTGTTGCCATACATGCGCTGCCAGCCGGCGCTGAGCTTGTGGCCACCGAGGCTGTAGCCAAGCATGCCGCTGAAGGCGCGATGGTCGATATCGCCCGCACGGGCATTGCCGATGTCATCACTCTTGATCAGGCGCATGTCAGCCGACAGGCTGCCCACCGACAGCGGCTGACTGGCCATCAGGCCGAGGAAGTGCTGGCGGTAGATATTCTCCAGCTTGGCCACTTGGTACTGCGCGCTGAAACGCTCGTTGAAACGGTAGTCGACACCGGCCAGGTCGAAGTGGTCGGCTTCTGTATCGCAGGCATAACGCTTGTTCTTGCAGTGCACGCGGATGTCCTGGCGGTCGGTGGAATCCCGAGCGGTGTATTTGTCCAGGCGAGCCAGGGTGAACTTCAGGTCGTGCAGTTCTTCAGAGGTGAGCATGGCCCCATGGAACAGAGTCGGCAGCAGACGGCCATCGTTGTACTTGAGCAACGGCACATCCGGCATCATCGAACCGTACTTGAGCACGGTATTGGACACCTTGACCTTGGCCGCCAGGCCCATCTTCGCATACTGGTCGGCCGAGTGCCGGGGGTCGTGGCCAGACGAGGGCAGCAATCCACTGTTGCTGTCAGCCGGGCTGGAATCCAGTTTGAAGCCGAACATGCCCAGGGCATCCACACCAACACCTACCGGGCCTTGCGTATAACCCGATTGCACATTGAGGATAAAGCCTTGTGCCCACTCTTCGCGCTTGGATGCGCCCTGGCTGGAACTGCTGTAACCGTCCCGGAAGTCGCGGTTGAAATAGACATTGCGTGCTTCGATCTTGGCACTGGCGTCTTCAAGAAACCCGGCAGCCTGGGCGTTGACACCGGCACACAATAGAAACAGGCCGGTAACACGGCGCCCAGGGGCGAGGGGAAAAGGGGAAAACATGCGAGGAAACATCCAGAATGAAGACGAGTTAACAACCTGTGGCACGTGTTGGCCAGGGTACTGCGGCAGGTCCGAACATGAGTCGGCCATCATCTGAAATGATCGCGCAAAGTCTCTGGCGCGGGCCATTGGACCATGGTCTAGGCCCCCTGTCGTGCAACCGCAGAAAAACGCAAAATACCGTGCGCAAAACTAGGAAAGTTCCCGCCTTACTTGCAAAAAGTTAGCAGTTTACCCAGTAGCCATGAATGACTACACTCGATATCAGCGAACAGTGAAACCCAACTGCGTGGCCGGCGTTTTTACGCGTCTTCAATGTTCGTCACGACCTGCCACGACCGACGTACAGGAGTGATTACAGTGTCCAGACTTGCAGAGTTTCGTGCTGCCGAAAAAGCGCTCCAGGAACAGATGGCACAACTGGAAGCGTTGAAAAAGGATGCCGGCCTCAAACGCGAAATCGAATTCGAGCAGAAACTAGTCGGCCTGATGAAAAGCTATGACAAGAGCCTGCGCGATATCATCGCCATCCTCGACCCGAAGGCTGTGGCCCGCGCGTCCAGCACACCCCCCAAGCAACAACGCCGCCCGCGGGTGGTCAAGGTCTATCAGAACCCGCACACCGGCGAACGCATCGAGACCAAAGGCGGCAACCACCGTGGCCTCAAGGCCTGGAAAGAACAGTATGGGGCCGCCACGGTAGAAAGCTGGGTACGCTGATGAAATGCCCACATAGGCTTCACACTTTTTTCACAAGGACTGGCTCAGTATCGAAACAGCTAAAGGACTAGCGACCCCATCACGCGCCCGCACATGCGGGCCTCTAATTTCAGCGCCCTGCCTTTGCAGGGCGCTTTCATTTGCGCAATCGGCGCACTGCCGTATCATGGCCAGCCTGTCTGTTTTGCCGGCGCCCTGCGCCCGGCCCCGTCTCAGGAGTTCCCATGAGCCTGCACGATCTGCAAACCCTGCCTGGCGTCACCGCGCAACCTGACGCCGCCACCGCCCAGTTCGTCTTCAACCACACCATGCTGCGGGTCAAGGACATCGAGAAGTCGCTGGACTTCTACACCCGCGTGCTGGGCTTCCGCCTGGTGGACAAGCGTGACTTCCCTGAAGCCGCTTTCAGCCTGTACTTCCTGGCCCTGGTCGACCCTGCCCAGATCCCCGCTGATGACAACGCCCGCCACCAGTGGATGAAGTCGATCCCTGGCGTGCTGGAGCTGACCCACAACCATGGCACCGAAAACGATGCCGATTTCGCCTACCACAATGGCAACACCGACCCACGCGGCTTTGGCCACATCTGCATTTCGGTACCCGACGTCCGCGCCGCTTGCGCGCGCTTCGAGGAACTGGAAGTGCCGTTCCAGAAACGCCTGCAGGACGGCCGCATGAACCATCTGGCCTTCGTCAAGGACCCGGACGGTTATTGGATCGAAGTGATCCAGCCAACCGAGCTCGAAGGCTAAGCGTTCGTCGCGGCGCGCTCGTCAGGCCGGGAACTCCCGGCCTCTTGCTGTGGTATATGAAGGTAACTGCTTCACATACCACAGCGAGGTAAGGACGATGCAATCTCTTCACTGTGAATACCGCGAGCACACCATCACTGCCAGCGTGATGCCCCATCCCGACTCACCCCTGCCCTATGCCGCCGGCTGCCTGATCACGGCACCTGACGGGCACACCAGCAAGCGTATGTCGATGCCCATGCAATTCTTCTCCGACCTTGAAAATGCGCAGCGTGTGTCGCTGGCCCATGGCCGCGCACTGGTCGACAAACAGCTGGATAACGGGCACGAGGTGTTCTGATCAATCCGGTTTTCGCCTGTACCCCCCTTCGCCGCCGGAGCTGCGAAGGGGGGTAGTATTAACTAGGTAGCTCGCGCGTATGCCACCGCCGCATCCACCTGCTCCTGCGTCGGCCTTACCCCGGTGTACAACACGAACTGTTCCAGCGCCTGCAGCGCAATGACCTCCAGCCCAGTGATCACTGGCTTGCCCAACGCCTGAGCCCGGCGAATCAACGGCGTCTGCACCGGCATCGCCACCACATCGAACACCCGTTCCGCCGCCGCGATGGCGTGCTCGGGAAACGCCAGCTCTTCTGCCTCCAGCCCGCCTGCCATACCGATCGGCGTGACGTTCACCAGCATGGGGGGGCAGATGTCACCTGTCTCAGGCACCCAGCGATAACCACAGACATCCGCCAACTGACGCCCGGCCTGCTCGTTGCGTGCAACGATGATGCCTTCGGCAAACCCGGCATCGCGCAAGGCGCTGGCCACGGCCTTGGCCATGCCCCCGCTGCCTCGCAGGGCAAAGGCCGTGCCCGGATCGACCTGATGCTGAGCCAGCAATTGGCGCACGGCAAGGTAATCGGTGTTGTAAGCCTTGAGGTGGCCATTGCAATTGACAAGGGTATTGACCGACTCGATGGCCGCCGCCGAGGGATCGATTTCGTCGACCAAGGCCATGCAGGCTTCCTTGTACGGCATCGACACCCCGCAGCCGCGAATACCCAAGGCGCGGATCCCTGCCACCGCCGCCGGCAGGTCATCGGTGCGCATGGCCTTGTAGTAGAAGTCCAGGCCCAACTGCTGGTACAGGTGGTTGTGAAAGCGCACGCCGAACGTGCCGGGGCGACCGGCCAGAGAGATGCAAAGCACGGTGTCCCGGCTGGGAGTTGTCGGCATAACAGGCTCCTTGGTCATGACTGAAACGTTTATTCAGCGTAACAGAGTCAGCCACTGGTCGTCCCTTACACAACCTTTACCGTTCCCCTGTGCTCAGCTGACAGAGACCGGAGTCATAGTAACAGGGCCCCGGACGTGGGGTTTTCCTGCGAGGTTGTTTTATGAACCGTCTCATTCCCGGAATCGTCCTGCTGGTCGGTGCCCTGGCCATCAGCGGGCCTGCAGCAGCTCACGGCGGCTATGGCGGCCATGGGCACGGTGGTTGGTATGGGCCGGGGCCCCTGCTGGGTGCGGCAGTGGTCGGCGCCGTGGTGGGGGCGACGGTTTATGGCGGCCATGACCGTACGGTGTATGTCGAGCGCCAGCCGGTCTATTACGCGCCGCCGCCGGTGTACGTACAACCGCCTCCACAGCCGGTGTACTACCAGCCCTACTACGCGCCTCCCCCGCCGCCACCGGGCTACCGCACCTATTATGGGCCGCCACCGGTGTATTACGGGCCACCGCGCTGGTAAAGGTTGACAGGACCAATGATCACTATCGAGGAAGTTGATTTCAAACAGATCCGGCTGCTGCGTATGGTAGAGCCATGTTTTAAAGGAGGTCCCCATGGCCACTATCCAGATCATGTCCGTTGTCGGTAGCGCCGTTCCCGCCTCACTGCGTGAGCAGGGCCTGCTGGCGTGCTGGTACCTGGTTCGCAACGGCGAAGCCGTGAGCGGCCCGATGCCGACCCGCGCCTCAGCCCAGGCACTGGCCGAACAGTTGCAACCAGGCACTTTGGTTGCCTGAACCGAATTTGTTGTGCGTTGCTCCCTACGCCCTTGTTGCCCGCCAATTTGGCGGGCTTTTTTTTCTTCACGGATTGCCCGGGCTGCCACCTCATGTTTGCCCGCTACTGCCCAGCTTACTGGTCAGCACCATGACCTTGCCTTGCAGCCGGCCTACGGTCATCACCAGCTCGTTTCGCTCCTTGGTGAGCAGATCAGCTTTTGCCTGCGCCTCCCTTCGAGCATCCCGTTCGATGTCCAGCAGCTCTGTCAGGTGGCGGATGACGGCAATTTCTGCGGTGTCCATCGCACGGTCGACTGCATCCCTCGACAACCATTTACGCAGCCACAGAAACGCACCCAGCAATACAGTCCCCGTACCGCCCAGCCAAGTGACGGTACCCGGGCCGAGGTCGGTCGGATCCATGTGAACCTCATTACAGATGATGATGTGATCAGCCCTGAAGAAAAATGTCTCGTCGGCTTTCCTTGTTTGCGCGCTTAATTTAGCCTACAGCTAACAACACGACAAGAGCAGATTTAGCCATGCGCACATTTAGCAGCAAGCTAAACACTGGCATGCTTCACCCCATGGACATCTACCAAATTCGCAAGCACAACCTGGTGAAACTGATCGGCAGCCAGAGAAAGGGGACCTGCGCAGAGCGCTGGGGGATGGCGCCTGCCCACCTGAGCCAGATCCTTTCCGACAAGACCGTGAAAAACCTGGGCGATGACGTGGCCCGTCGCATCGAGGGCATCGAAGGCTTGCCACGGGGCTGGTTCGACGCGCTGTCGCCAGGCGAAAACATGCAAGCGGCTGTCGAGCCAGGTGACAACAAGCTCTCTGCAGCCGACCTGGTCAAACAGATGCTTGCCCGAAGCGGCAAAGGTATCTCCGAAGAAACCCGGCAAAGGCTGCTGGCAGCGGCGCAAGAGCCTGCAGATGCCACGCTGCTGGAAGCCGAGCCGCTTCGCCCCGGCCTGGTCGGTGACGAAGTGTGGATCGCCCACTATGACGTGCGGGCAGCCATGGGCGGCGGCCAGATCCCCCACGACTACCCCGAGATGTTCAAGGACGTTCGCGTCAGCCCCAGCCACCTGCGCGAACTGGGCGTAACGTTCAGCGAGCACCATCACCTGAAGATGGTGACCGGCTGGGGCCAGTCGATGGAGCCGACCATCAGGCACCGCGACCCGCTGATCGTCGACGTCAGCATCCGCGAATTCGTCGGCGATGGTATCTACTTCTTTTCCTGGGGCGACCACATCTACATCAAGCGGCTACAGATCGCGGACGAGGACCACTTCGAGATGATCTCCGACAACTCGCGGCACAAAGACCGCATGATTCGTCGGGAAGAGACCTACATACAGGCCAGGGTCCTGCTGGTGTGGAATGCCCACCTTGTATAAACCGAAGCCCGCCCTTACCAGCGGGCTTTTGCTGAAGCTCAGAACGGTGCAGCCTCCTCGACCTGAGCCTCGCAGTCGCGCTCGACGATAAAATCATCACGCTCTTCCACGCTACTGCGCGCCCATCGCACCGTCACGCTAGCGTCATCATTGAACGTCAGCTGCAACTCGGGCATTTCCAGCAGCTGGCCCATCACCTCCTCCCATTCCGCTTCACCGTCGCTATCCAGACGGTGCACCACTACCCAGCGCTGCGTCTGTGCGAGCGGGTGGTTGATCATTGACGATACCCGCAGGCTAAGCCGCTCTATTCCGGTCATTTCCTGGCGCTGATGGGGTTCCGACTTCATGTGGCTTGCCATATTCTCATCCTGATAGCTGTATATTCGTACAGTGCTCAGCAAAAGCTTATCTCACCGCCAAATCCTGCGTAAAGCCCCCCACTGAGGAAAATTTCGCCAGTAGGTAATTTCCCGTGAAGCGAAATTAATTTAGCCACAAGCTATTGACCATGATTTAGCTTGAGGCTAATTTTGTGTTCAGCCGTCGCTTGTACGGCGGCTATGCCACTCAAACCTTTTCGCCAGGAGTTCCCCATGGCCGTAGATATCAGCCACCTCACCATCGCCACGCCGGTAGCCGTCTCCTCAACCAACCCCGTTGCTCTGGAGCTGAACGGTGCTGAAGCGATTGCCCGCTTTCCCAGCATCGTGACGGTGCTCAGCGATGGCTCGATCCAGTTCTCAGCCCCAACCAAAGGGGCTTCGAGCAAAAGCACCCACAGGACACGCTGCGAATGGACGGAAACGCAAGACTGGACGCTGGCCAGCGCCCAGGATCACTGGAATCGCCAGACAATGACGCTGACCAAGGTCAACTCGGCGCAGAAGGTAGTCATCGCCCAGATGCACGTACGCGGGGACGACGGCCCGCCGGTAAAGGTGTTCTGGAACAAGGGCAACATTACCCTGGGGTTTCGGCGCACCTTCAACCAGACCGACCCGGTGAATTCCACAGTCCTGAAGGGGGTGCCACTGGGTGCGACGTTCAACATCAGCATTCACACCACGTCTGAAGGCGTGGTAACCGTGACGGCCGAATGCAACGGGGTATCCGCTTCGTCGGGCGATTTGCAGCTCGACAGTACCTGGGCTTCACGCCTGTTCGAGTTCCACGGCGGGGTCTACAACCAGGTCGACTACACCGACGCAACGCCCGCCGAGGACGGCTCGATCTGCATCATCAGCGAGCTCTCGCTCATCCATCGCTGAACGTCGATGCCCAGCCCTGCTATCACAAGCCCTCATGGCGTCTCATGAATGCAAAAAGCCCAGCGCGGGGCTGGGCTTCTATCAGCTGGGCTGAACAGTACTTCCGCCAGCCTTTACACACTGTACTGGCAGTTACTCCAGTGGGCGCTTGTGATAACTATAACGCTCGGCATTGGATGCCCGCGATGGGTCCGGCGGGCCTGGTCTCTGCCTGCCTCGAAAGGGCCGATTATGTGCGGAATCGTCGCGATCCCCGGGCTGCTCCCTTTTACCTTCCGAGTCTTGACTGCCTGGCGGACCATTGTTTTCAGCCGGCCTGATAGCCTGCTGATCACAATCCATTCCATCCCTATCTATGGTCATACGCACCTCTCAATGCTCAGAAGCTCTGAGCTACATCAAGTGTGCGCTTACCCTGTCCAGAAAGGTTTTATATCAGATCACCGGACACGGGCGAGAACCTCAATACCGAGACCTTTCGCTGAACTGCATCCCACTCAAAGACATAGCCATTGGTACAAAAATTGGTACGCGCCGGCTGTACGTCCATCCAGCACATCCCGGCAATGCAGCAGTAGCGTGGGAATCTAGCCTCAGACCGCACCGCAAGCGGCCTGAGCATCTGGCCTGTCTAATAGGGTTCAGCCAGTTTCAGCGACTTTGGCCCAATAAAACCGAGACGCTTTCGGGCGGTTTTAGACAGCTTTATTCCCCCATCCAGGCGCTCAGCCAACCAAGATCCATCCTGGGTCGTCAGCTACAGCCACCTCCCACAGTCCGCTGTCGACCCAAAGCGGTCTCTCGCTAAGGACAGCAAACGGTCAATAGCAGCCAGCAGCTTGAAGGAGTCTCCGAGTCTATGGTCGATTCAGGCTGCGATGCTGAGCACTTGCGTCAGTACTGCGTAGTTATCGGACGCAGCCTGTGATTCCGCTGCGAACCCTGAAGCGCAAAACCAAGCCAAGGCCAAGCTGCCCTGGGGCAATTAAATGCTTATCCACTTGCGCGGTCGCTGCGACCGTGCGCGGCTATGAACATGGCGACGGCCGACCGGCAGTAGGATTCAATTTCGTTTTCGTCCTCTGCTCTCGCCTGATCGAAGCGGGCGATCATCAGTAGATCGGACCCTTTGAAGAGCGCGGCAAACAAGCGGGCGGCTTGGAGAGGATCGGGCACGTTGAGAAGCGCCTTCGCGTGAAGTTGGCGCAAAAGGGTCTCGATGTCGGCGATGACATGAGCGGCGCCGGCTTCGTAGTGACGCTTGCTCAAGGCGCTTTGACTCGTTTTATCGGCCATGACCATGGCTTCGATACTTCTGACGTCTGGTCTCAACAGCGTGCGCAGCAGTGATGTTCCCACCGTCATAAGCTGGTCTTCGACGGAACCTTCGGCACCTTCAAGCAGGGCCTGTGGTGCAAACGACTGCTGGCAACCAGCCGTGATGGCTGCGCTGAACAGCGCCTCCTTGTTCTCGAAGCGCCTATAGATGCTGAGCTTGGATATCTTCGCCCGCTGGGCGACCTTGTCCAACGTCGTCGCTTGAAAACCCAATTCCACAAAAAGTTCGCTCGCGGCGTTGAGTATCGTTTGGGCAAGCGCCTCGTTGGTGGGCCGGCCGCGCCGGCCCTGTATGGTCTCAGACATGATATTAGTACTTTGCAGTATCTTTATTTAAGGTATACGATACCATTCGGTATCTTAAATTTGCAATTCAAAGGCTAGGTTTCAACCTGCCCTCCAGCGGAGCCCATCACCATGAATGACGTCATCATCATCGGCGGAAGTTTTGCCGGTCTCGCCGCCGCTTTACAGCTCGGCCGTGCCCGTCGCAAGGTCATGGTTCTCGATACCGGCTGCCCGCGTAACCGTTTTGCCGGCCATTCACATGGTCTGCTTGGTCACGATCACACACCGCCGCTGGAAATCTTGGCCGCGGCGCGGCAGCAGTTAGCGCGCTATCCAACGGTCAGGCTGGTCAATGCCCGGGCGGAGAAAATTTCTGGCGTAATCGACGATTTCTGCGTTGTCACTGACGATCACGAAAGCCTCAAGGCCCGCCGCGTAATCCTAAGCTATGGCGTCGCAGATCAGATGCCTGATGTTCCAGGCTTTGCCGAGAGCTGGGGCACGTCCATCGTCCCCTGCCCCTATTGCGACGGCTTTGAAGTCGCCGGGCAACATTGGGGCCTCGTGTGGTCCGGCCCGCAATCTCACAACCAGGTCAGGCTGTTCCTCGATTGGACCGACAGGTTGACTGTCTTTGCCGATGGTCACGACATTGCGCCTGATATCCAGGCCGATCTGGCTCACCGCAACATATCTGTCATCGACGGGCGGATCGTCGAGATCGCCCATCACCAAGGGCATATCGCTACTGTCAATCTCGACACTGGCTCCACTGTTGCGGTCGACATCCTGTTTGCTCATCCGCGCAACAAGCCATCCGCAAACCTGCATGAATCGCTGGGCCTCGCCACGATGGATACGCCAACCGGCGTCGTCCTCAAGGTCGACGAACGCCGCCAAACCAGCACACCCGGCATCTACGCCGCCGGCGATCTCACCACGCCCATATTGCCCTCGGTCACCCAGGCATCATCGCAGGGCGCGATGGCGGGTATTTTTGCCCAGCAGTCGATGCTGGCTTGAGCGCTTAGAGAGGAAATGAACATGGCCGTCGAACCGGACAGCGCGGGGGTGCGCTTACCTCCGCCCTTCATCTATCTAGGAGCGTTGCTGTTGGGGCTGGCGGCGGATCGGCTCGTCGCCCTGAGCTACTTCGGCATCGACCGGTGGTTGCTGGTCGCGACGGGCGCGCTGCTGTTCGCTGCCGGCGCGGTGATGATGCTTGCGGCGGCGGGGCTGTTCCGGCGTCTGGGCACCAACATTCCGCCGTCGCGACCAACGACCCTCATCGCAACGACCGGCCCTTATCGGTGGACCCGCAATCCCATGTATCTCGGCATGGCGCTTGTCTATGCCGGCATTGCGGTCGGCTTCGACGGAGCAATCGCCTTGGCTTTGCTTCCATTGGTGCTGATTGTGATCCAGAAACAGGTAATCGCCCGCGAGGAGCGCTATCTCGAATCCAAGTTCGGCGACGACTACCGCCGCTACAAGGCCGAGGTTCGCCGCTGGCTCTGACTATTCCGCAACTGCTGCCTGCGGGATTTTCTGATAACCAACACCGACTTTCTTTCCACGGCTACTGAATGGGCCCTGATTTCGTAGATAATCAAGGGCCACTTTTGGCCGTTAGCTGTCCTTTTTTAAAGGCAGATGTAGGTCGAATGCAGCCACTCATTGCTTGAGCGCAAACAAGTCCTCTGCCAACTCACCGGGTTGCCGCAAGTCCATCAGCAGCACCTCTGCCTTGCTGTACCGAAAACCGGGCCTGAAGATACGGTCGACCGCCTCTGAGGCAAATCGGGTCATCAGCAGCGTGTCGCAGGGTGGGTATGCGCACAGGCGAGATTATGTCGCTGCGCTGGGATGAGGTCGACGTCGAGAAAAAGACGGCTCACATCTGCCGGATCGTGGTTGAAAAGCAGGCAGTCGAGCGGACCAAGACGAAATACACCCGCACCGTAATGTTGAACAGCCGGGCTCTTGGCGCACTGGCAAGGGCCAGAGAGATCGCGCAATACCGCTCGAAGCAGAAGCGCCGCGTCTCGACGGAGTCGCCATTCATCTTCCAACCTTCTGGCTCGTCACCACGAATCCAGCGTTCATTGCTGGGCAGCTTGGGCGCTCGGTGCAGGTGCTTCTCTCGACCTACGCCAAGTGGTTGAATTCTGCCAACGATTGGACGGAACTGGCGAAGCTGGAAAAGAACGTAATGGGTACAGGATTAAATATCGTTCACCTTGCGCCCTTTAGTCATAAGGCATTCGACAGCAATTCAGCCATACTCCAAAATGCAACGGTTTTAGGGGGAAAACCCTTGCACAGCCAACGACATACCAACTTTTAGTGAGCCTCAACGTGAAAACTTCCCTGTCTATCCTCAGCCTGCTGCTGTTGCTCACAGGTACCGCGACCCTTCCGTCGACTGCTGCTGCACAACCCCCGGCCCAGGTTCAACGTGACCCATCCAAACTGCATCTGGCTTCAGGCAGCGCTCTGCTGATCGACCTGAACAGCAACAAGGAGCTGTATTCAAGCCATGCCGACCGCGTGGTGCCGATTGCTTCGGTGACCAAACTGATGACGGCGATGGTGGTGCTGGATGCCAAGCTGCCCATGGATGAAATGCTCACCATGACCATTGCCAACAACCCGGAAATGAAAGGCGTGTACTCGCGCGTGCGCCTGGGCAGCCAACTAGACCGCCGCGAAACCCTGCTGATTACCCTGATGTCGTCGGAAAACCGTGCGGCCAACAGCCTGGCCAACGCCTACCCCGGCGGCTATCCGGCGTTCATCAAGGCAATGAATGCCAAAGCCCGCAGCCTGGGAATGGCCCATACCCGCTATGTTGAGCCGACCGGCCTGTCGACGCAGAACGTATCCACTGCCCGCGACCTGGCCAAGCTGCTGATGGCCTCGCGCAAGTACCCCATGCTGAGCGAGCTGTCGACCACCCGCGAAAAGACCGTCGCCTTCCGCAAGCCCAACTACACCCTGGGCTTCCGTAACACCGACCACCTGGTGAACAAAAGCAACTGGGATATCAAGCTGACCAAGACCGGCTTTACCAACGAGGCCGGGCACTGCCTGGTACTGCTGACCCGCATGGACAACCGCCCGGTGGCCATGGTCATTCTCGATGCCTTTGGCAAGTACACCCACTTCGCCGATGCCAGCCGCATGCGTCAATGGCTGGAAACCGGTAGCGCCAAGCCGGCACCGGCGGTGGCCATGCAATACAAGGCCGACCGGCAGAACAAGGGGCGGTTGGCGGCCGAATGACCGCCATATCCTGAAACGTGCGGGCTTGTTGGCGAAACAGACAACGCGGTGGATAGCACGGGCTTCGCCCGTGTTCGCGAGGAAACCCGCGCCTACGACGGCCTGCGCCCAATCACCAATGTGTATCCACCCCCAATCAGGTGTAGGAGCGGGTTTACCCGCGAATACGGTCGCGGCGGCAACGGTGAACGGCGGGGGGAAATTGGCCAGCAGGGC
>NZ_JAOCDI010000119.1:0-821 GCF_029840855.1 Pseudomonas sp. GD03862 | reverse complement strand
CTCTGCTGGTATGGCATCTGCCGCCTGTTCAACGTCCGAGCAGCGCCACCGCCACCCGAAGCATTTGAGGAGGCCCCAGCGCATTCAACCCAAAAAGGGAAGCGTACATGAGCGACACCTCCGTCAGCAGCGCTACCTCCAGGCCCTGTCTGCAGTTCACGCGTCCCCATCCTGACGGTGCACTACACCAACGTGCCATGCACCCGCGACTTCCCGGCCATGGCTGAGATCCTGTCAATTTTTCGTCTAGAGCGCTGATCATGGCAACCATCTGGATATTCAACTCAATGTCAGACTCTGGACACAAGCCCTCTATCACAGGACAACTATTAAGCTTATCTGACACCATTTTATGCTTAAGGAATCCATGGGTCACAGACTCTGTCTTCATGGGAAAGCTGTATTGCGCAATAATTATTTTGTCAATTGCCGGCTTTTACCCACACTTACTATCCAGAGATATATGGCACATGTACGAATCCGCTCCATTACTGGCGACCGGATTCTTGCTTATGCCTTTCACTTTCCTACCTTTCCTCATTTATCGAATATATTTCATAAAACGCTTATCAAGCTTCTGCTTCAATCGGGCGACCCAAAAAATCTACTATCAACGTTTAAGCAAGGTACTGGTCTTTGAGTGGAGCAATACCGGCGGTGGTATTTTTAAGCGTACGGAATACGGCGGCTCATCATTCAGCACCAGCTATGCCCTCGCCTTCGCCCCCCGCCGGGAAGACGGCAGCCTGCATCAAAAAGACTGCCTCTGGGTCGACAGCAACGAACCTACCGAACCCGGCGTCAAGCATGTGGCCGAGGTA
>NZ_JAOCDI010000118.1:0-826 GCF_029840855.1 Pseudomonas sp. GD03862 | reverse complement strand
CGACGCCCCCGCCTGCCGCTATGCCGATGCAGGCTTCAACCTGGAACAAGGCTTCCCCACGCTGCAGCACTCGGCCTACACCCTCCGCGCTTTGCGCCCGGGCTATGTCTACGTGTTCATGAAAGGCCTTCAGGGCGAAAAGCTGGTCATTCATGAGCACGTCGGCGCGGGCCTCTACAAGGAGCTGCGCTACCAAGGGCTGGAGGACTACCACCGCCGTGAGCGCTACCTGTCCGGCCAGAGCACCGGCTGGGTGTGGGCCGACACCTGCCAGGACACCGCCGAGGAAGTGTGGATCGGCTACAGCCCGCACCTGTGGACCAACGCCATCACCGCCCGTATCACCGGTTCGGCAGCCCTGCGCAAACGGCACATGCGCCAGCTGGACATGGCCGAGCTGGTGAGCGGCAACCCGGCGCCGTCCACCCAGCCCCATGTGTTGCCAGTGAGTGCCCTGCAAACCTGGGTCGAAGACTTCAAGCCAACAGAGCGGCGCATGCCGCTGACCTGGAGCAGCGACCCGATCACCGAAACCTTGCCCATC
This sequence comes from Pseudomonas sp. GD03862, assembly GCF_029840855.1. Classification (NCBI taxonomy): domain Bacteria; kingdom Pseudomonadati; phylum Pseudomonadota; class Gammaproteobacteria; order Pseudomonadales; family Pseudomonadaceae; genus Pseudomonas; species Pseudomonas sp. GD03862. The sequence goes on along the minus strand of NZ_JAOCDI010000118.1, from coordinate 282 downwards.
GGCAACCTCACTGCCATCGCCCGGCACTACCCCTGGACCCAACCGAAAGTGCCGGTGGTGGTGGCGCTCGCCGATGCCGAAGGCATGGCCCTGGACCTGAGCCTGTCGGTCTCGGCCTACCAGCATCAACTGCGTGACCTGATGCCGGCCGAACAACTGGAGCACACAAAACCCGCCCAACCTCCCGAGCAGGAGCGCGTGCCGGCATGCTACCGGCTGGATGCCGAACAGCTCAGCCCGCAGAGCCGCGACTTTCACCATCGCAACCTGGTCGCCATGCTG
>NZ_JAOCDI010000117.1:0-999 GCF_029840855.1 Pseudomonas sp. GD03862 | reverse complement strand
AGGCCGATTAGGATATCGGTGACCGCATCGGGCGGTGTGATGTCCGGCGCATCGAATTGCAGTGACGCCGAGGCGTTGCCGTCAGCATCCACCAAGCGTACGTCGAGAGCTTCGCCATTGGCCTGAGCAGGCGACAGGGTGAGGCTGAACAGGCCGTCGGCACCGACGACACCGGTGCCAATCAGGTTGCCGGCTGCGTCGCGCACCTGCACGGTAGCACCAGGCTCGCCGCGACCGGTGAAGGTGACGCCATCGGCCAGGGTCAAGTCAGTCGGTTGTGCGGGCGGCAGCAAGTCGGCCGAGGTGACCGAGCCCGGTTGCGATACGTTGCCTGCGGCGTCGGTGAGGGTGACTTGCAAGGTGCTGCCGTCATTCACGGCAGGGTCCAGGGCGATGACGAAGGTGCCATCTGCAGCGACGGTGCCGGTCGCGAGGATGTTGCCGACCGCGTCACGCACCTGCACGGTGGTGCCCACTTCGCCTCGACCACTGAGTTGGCTACCGGCAAGGCCGATCACCAAGTCAGTCGGGGCTGCCGGTGGCGTGGTATCGACCCCGTCGATATCCGGTGCGGTAACTGCGCTGCTTGGCGATGTGTTGCCAGCAGCATCGGTCGCGGCGGCCTGTAGCACTTCGCCGTCAACTTGTGGCGGATTGAGGTTGAGGCTGAACACGCCGGTCGGGCCGACCACAGCAGTGCCCAGTTCGGTGCCGTCGGCAGCCACGATGCGCACGGTGCTGCCCGGTTCGGCACGGCCGGTGATAACGCTGCCGTCCGCGCTCACGGCCAGTTCGGTCGGTGCGGCAGGGGCAGTGATGTCGGGCGCGGTGATTTGGGCGGGCAGCGAGGAAACGCCGCCGTCATCGATAGCGACCACGTCCAGCAGTTCGCCGTTGGCCTGAGGCGGGTCGAGGGTGACGGTGAAGCTGCCGTCGGGGGCCGCCACCACAGTGGCAACCAGCGTGCCGTTGGCGTCATGCACTTCCACACGGGTTCCA
>NZ_JAOCDI010000116.1:0-1077 GCF_029840855.1 Pseudomonas sp. GD03862 | reverse complement strand
CCGGCCCAGCCGTTGCTATGGCGTGCCGCGCTGCGCAGCGCCGAGGAAATCGAGGCGACCTGCGAAGAGGCCCAGCGTAGCCTGGACCTGGCCCAGGGCCCGCTGCTGCGTGCGGTGCTGATCGACCTGGCCGACGGTGGCCAGCGCCTGCTGCTGGTGATCCACCACCTGGTGGTCGATGGCGTGTCCTGGCGCGTGCTGCTGGAAGACCTGCACGATGCCTACCGCCAGGCCCTGGCGGGCAGCACGCCGAAACTGCCGGCCAAGACCAGCGCCTTCAAGACCTGGGGCGAACGCCTGCAGCAGCATGCCGCAAGCCTGGACAGCGAGCTGGCCTACTGGCAAGGGCAACTGGCCGGTGCGCCGCTGGACCTGCCCGAGGCCGAGCTGGGCGCCAGCCTGCAGAACCGTCACCGCCAGAGCGTGCAGGCACACCTGGATGCCGAGCTGACCCGACGCTTGCTGCAACAGGCCCCGGCGGCCTACCGCACCCAGGTCAACGACCTGCTGCTGACCGCCTTGGCCCGGGTGGTGTGTCGCTGGAGCGGCGCCGATTCGGCGCTGGTGGAGCTGGAAGGCCATGGCCGCGAAGACCTGTTCGACGACATCGACCTGAGCCGTACGGTGGGCTGGTTCACCAGCGCCTACCCGGTGCGCCTGACCCCGGCCGCCGAGCTGGGCGCCTCGATCAAGCAGGTCAAGGAACAGCTGCGCGGCGTGCCGCACAAGGGCATCGGTTTCGGCGCTTTGCGCTACCTGGGCGACGAGGCTGCGCGCGCGAGCCTGGCCGGGCTGCCGGTGCCGCGCATCACCTTCAACTACTTGGGCCAGCTGGATGGCCAGTTCGATGAGCGGGCGCTGTTCGTGCCCGCTGCCGAAAGCGCAGGTGAGGAGCAGAGCCCGCTGGCGCCGCTGGGCAACTGGCTGGTGCTCAATGGCCAGGTGTATGGCGGCGAGCTGAGCCTGGCGTTCAGCTTCAGCGGGCAGATGTTCGCCCGCGCGACCATCGAGCGGCTGGCGCGGGCCTACGAGGCGGAGCTGGCGGCGCTGGTCGAGCACTGCCAGGCGCCGCAAGGG
>NZ_JAOCDI010000115.1:0-1108 GCF_029840855.1 Pseudomonas sp. GD03862 | reverse complement strand
GGAGCAAACGACTGGACGATGCCGTAGCCGATGACCCACGCGGCCAAGAAACCGCCGACCAGCCAGAAGTCCCAGCCAAACGTAGAGCTCAGGTACACCGGCAGTGCCACAACAAACCAGACATCCCGCGTACCGAACAAAAACAGCCGTGCGGCCGAGAGAATGTTGATCGCCCGGCTCTTGGACAGCATGTCGCGGAACTTCGGTTTGGCCTTGGCTTTGCCCAAGTCCTTTTTCAGCAGGATCAAGCTGCAGATCCAAATGAGGGCCAAGGCTGCTGCCATGGCCAGCACCGCCAGGGTGAAACCGAGCAGCGCTAGCAATGCTCCCCCGAGGAAGAAACCCACACCTTTGAGGGCGTTTTTCGAGCCCGTTAGGATGGCCACCCATTTGTAGAGGGTGCCTTGCTGGCTGTCCGGTACCAGGAGCTTGATGGAGCTCTTGGCGCTCATCTTGTTCAGGTCCTTGGCGATGCCGGAGAGCGCCTGGGCGGCCATCACCCACGGCACCGTTAGCGAGGCTGCTGGTACCGTGAGCATCAGCAGGGCGACAACCTGCATGCCAAGACCGATGTTCATGGTGCGGTTGAGCCCCAGGCGGGCGCCGAGGTAGCCGCCCACGGGGTTGGTGATCACGCCGAACACTTCGTAGAACAGGAACAGCGCCGCGATCTGCAGCGGCGTGTAGCCCAGCGAATGGAAGTGCAGTACCACCAGCATGCGCAAAGCGCCGTCGGTAAGGGTGAAGGCCCAGTAATTGCCGGTAACCAGCAGGTACTGACGCACTTCCGCAGACAGGGCTGACAACGCCTTCATGATCGCCATTTACTCCGCTGCGCCGACCAGGCGTGCTAGTTCAACCGCACGGTTGGCGTAGCCCCACTCGTTGTCGTACCAGGCGTAGATCTTCACTTGGGTACCGTTGACTACGAGGGTGGACAGCGCATCGATGATCGAGGACCGCGGATCGGTGCGGTAGTCGATGGACACCAAGGGGCGTTCTTCGTAGCCCAGGATGTCCTTCAGCGGTCCTTCGGTTGCGGCTTTCAGCAGCGCGTTGACCTCTTCAGCCGTTGTCTCACGTTCCACTTCGAACACGCAGTCGGTCA
>NZ_JAOCDI010000114.1:0-1242 GCF_029840855.1 Pseudomonas sp. GD03862 | reverse complement strand
CGAAGAAGCTTTCCATGGCCGCGTTGTCCAGGCAATTGCCTTTTCGAGACATGCTCTGCTTTATCCCGCATTCGCTTAGCTTACGGCGGTATTGCGCCTGCTGGTAATGCCATCCCTGATCCGAATGCAACACGAGCTTCGGTTTCTCTCCCAGGCAATCGAGCGCTTTGCCAAGCATGTTCCCAACCAGGCTATAGCACGGGCGACTGGCCATTTCGTAGGCCACGATTTCGCCGTTGTACAAATCCATCACGGGCGACAGATAGAGCTTCTGTTGAGCTACTTTGAACTCGGTTACGTCAGTCACCCACTTCTGGTTTGGGCGTTGAGCGACAAAATTTCGCTCCAGTACATTCGCTGCCACTTTGCCGACGGTACCTCGATAGGAGCGATATTTCTTGGGGCGCACTACTGATTTCAATCCCTGCTCAGCCATCAGCCGTTCAATGACCTTCTTGTTCACCCGCTTTTCCTTCCTGATTACGAGTGCGATACGGCGATAACCATAAAGCCGTTTCTGCTCGTGATAGACGCGATGCACCAATGCCTTGAGCTCAGCATGCCGGTCTGGCTTCTGCTGAGCTTTGAGCTGGTAGTAGAAGGTGCTGCGCGCCAGCTCGACCAACTGAAGGAGGTCAGGCAAAGGAAACCTGCGCTTGAGTTTGGAAACGATCAGGGCTTTTTCCCGCGTGTTCGTTCCTTTTCCTCGCGCAGAGCCTTGAGCTCCTTTAGGACAGCATTCTCCATGCGCAGGTACTCAAGTTCAGCCATCAGCTGATCTCGAGACTTCTGATCATCATTGGTATCGGTGGGTTTGGCAGGCTTGATCTTCTTCGACACGTCGATTGGCTTTCTTGGCTTGATGGCAGTAGAGGGTGCAGGACTGCCACTGTAGTACTGCCGCTGCCAAATGCCTATCTGAGAGGACTGCCCAAGACCAAAGTGGGCAGCAGTCTGGCGCAGCGAAAGCCGATGCTCGTGCATATAGCTAAGCACCTGCTGTTTGAAATCACTGGTATAGCGCCGCCCATGCGAGCCTGGACCAATGCCATTATTGGCCTGATAACTGGCCACCCAGCGTCGAAGCAGGCTGAAATCGATACCTAAGTGTTGAGCCACCTTTCGGAAACCGTTGCTGCCATCCAGGTAGGCTGTGATCGCTGTGAGCTTGAATTGCTCGGTGTACTTACCCATAGATCCCCCAAGGGTTGGATTGGTGTCCAACTTCTTGGGGGCAGTCCA
>NZ_JAOCDI010000113.1:0-1251 GCF_029840855.1 Pseudomonas sp. GD03862 | reverse complement strand
GGTCTGGTATTCCGAACGGGTCAGGCCGATGGATACCTTGTTACCGGTACCGAGGAAGTTGCTCTGGCTGATCGAACCACCCAGGATCAGGCCGGCGCTCTGGGCGAAACCGACGCTGGCGGTGATCGAGCCGGAGGCCTGCTCTTCGACGCTGTAGTTGACGTCGACCTGGTCGTCGGTGCCAGGCACCTGCGGGGTCTCGACGTTGACTTCCTTGAAGAAGCCCAGGCGCTCAAGACGGGTCTTGGACTGGTCGATCAGGTAGGTCGACGCCCAGCCACCTTCCATCTGGCGCATTTCGCGACGCAGCACTTCGTCTTCGGTCTTGGTGTTGCCGCGGTAGTTGATGCGGTTGACGTAGGCACGCTTGCCCGGGTCGACCACGAACATGATGTCGACGGTGTGGTCCTGGTCGTTCGGCTGTGGCACGCCGTTGACGTTGGCGAAGGTGTAGCCTTCGTTACCCAGGCGGCGGGTGATCAGCTCGGACGTGGTGGTCATCACCTTGCGCGAGAATACCTGCCCCGGCTGCACCAGCAGCAGCGACTTGACCTGGTCTTCCGGCACCTTGAGGTCACCGGACAGCTTCACGTCGCGAACGGTGTATTTCTCGCCTTCGTTGATGTTGACGGTGATGTAGACGTGCTTCTTGTCCGGCGTGATGGACACCTGGGTGGAGGCGATGTCCATGTTGATGTAGCCGCGGTCCAGGTAGTAGGAACGCAGGCGCTCCAGGTCACCGGAGAGTTTTTCACGGGCGTACTTGTCGTCGTTCTTGAAGAACGACAGCCAGTTGGTGGTCTTCAGCTCGAACAGCTGCCCCAGGGTCTCATCATCGAATACGTTGTTGCCAACGATGTTGATGTGCTGGATGGCGGCGACGGTGCCTTCGTTGATCTTGATCTTCAGGGCCACACGGTTGCGCGGCTGCGGCACCACTTCGGCGTCGACCTCGGCCGAGTAGCGCCCCTGGGCCACGTACTGGCGCTGCAGCTCGTTACGCACACCTTCGAGGGTGGCACGCTGGAAGATCTCACCTTCGGCCAGGCCCGATTGCTTCAGGCCCTTCATCAGGTCTTCGGTGCTGATCGCCTTGTTGCCTTCAATCTCGATGCTCGACACCGACGGGCGCTCGACCACGTTGATGATCAGCACATTGCCATCGCGGCTCAACTGGATGTCCTGGAAGAACCCGGTCTTGAACAGGGAACGAGTCGAGTCCACCAGGCGGCGGTCGTCAGCCTGGTCGCC
>NZ_JAOCDI010000112.1:0-1290 GCF_029840855.1 Pseudomonas sp. GD03862 | reverse complement strand
ACCATCGGCCAGGGCCAGGTCAGTTGGTTGTGCGGGCGGCACCAAGTCAGCCGAGGTGACCGAACCCGGTTGGGATACGTTGCCGGCGGCGTCGGTGAGGGTGACTTGCAAGGTGCTGCCGTCGTTCACGGCAGGGTCCAGGGTGACGGTGAAGGTGCCATCTGCAGCGACGGTGCCGGTCGCGAGGATGTTGCCGGCCGCGTCACGCACCTGCACGGCAGTGCCGGCTTCGCCTCGACCACTGAGTTGGCTGCCGGCAAGGCCGATCACCAGATTGGTCGGTGCTTCAGGCGGGGTGGTATCGCCGCCGTCGATGTCTGGGGCGGTGACGGAGCTGGCAACGGAAGTATTGCCAGCGGCATCGGTCGCCGTGGCCTGCAGCACTTCGCCGTCAACTTGTGGCGGGTCGAGGGTGATGCTGAAGCTGCCGGTAGCGCCAACTACCACGCTACCCAGCACGGTGGTGCCGTCGGCGGCCAGCACGCGCACGGTGTTGCCCGGTTCGGCACGGCCGGTGACCACGCTGCCGTCGGCATTGATCACCAGTTCGGCCGGTGCGGCAGGGGCGGTGATATCCGGTGCGGTGATTTGGGCGGGCAGCGAGGAAACGCCGCCGTCATCGATAGCGACCACGTCCAGCAGTTCGCCGTTGGCCTGAGGCGGGTCGAGGGTGACGGTGAAGCTGCCGTCGGGGCCAGCCACCACAGTGGCAACCAGCGTGCCGTTGGCATCATGCACTTCCACACGGCTGCCAGCCGGCGCGGTACCGGTGAGGGTGGTGCCATCAGCATTGATGGCCAGATTGCTCGGGCTGTTGGGCGCGGAGGTCAGTGGGACGTCGTACTCGGTAGCCACGGAAGCATTGCCGCTTGGGTCGGTCTGTACCAGGCTCAACTGCTCGCCTGGCTGAGCGGCCGGGGCGAGATCGATCAGGAAGGTGCCGTTGGCACCGACCACACCCGTGCCGATCACGGTGCCACTGGCATCGCGCACTTCGACAGTGGCACCTGGCTCGCCGCGACCGCTCAGGGCTGTGCCACCTGGGCCGACCAGGATGTCGGTGACCGCATCGGGCGGTGTGATGTCCGGCGCATCGAACTGCAGCGGCGCCGAGGCGTTGCCGGCGGCATCCGCCAAGCGCACGTCGAGTGCTTCGCCGTTGGCTTGGGCAGGCGAGAGGGTGAGGCTGAACAGGCCGTCGGCACCGACGACACCAGTACCGATGACAGTACCGTCGGCATCGCGCACCTGCACGGTGGCGCCGGGCTCGCCGCGACCGGTGAAGGTGAC
>NZ_JAOCDI010000111.1:0-1305 GCF_029840855.1 Pseudomonas sp. GD03862 | reverse complement strand
TGTACGGGTCACCCACATGGGTTACACAAAAGTTCACTCACATAGGTGACAACACCTTAAGTGTTACATAACCATCAGTGGCATCCCGCACATCGACTCTACCAAGGATGATGGGACCGAAAATAACATCCCAAATGCCATCTCCGACTTGCTCCAGCCCAATGGTCTGGTGCTTGAGCACGTAACCTACGTAGATCCTCAGGCCACGGCGGTTAATGATGCCGCAGCTATCCGCCGGTAAACTCTCGACATGGCTGGGGTAGGTCATCTCAGGAAGTTTTTCAGGGAATGGGCGTGGTGAGGGCTGGTAGCAAGACGCCGGTGTTTTCTGTTTCAGTGCTTCATGCAAGCGCTCGTAATTGTAGTGTTGTCGAAAGCGATCAAAATGCCGCTGTTGAGCTTCCCAGGCCACTGCCGGCGGTGATGGCAGCGTGCTTTTGAGTGTCCGATGCATGCGTTCGTGGCGGCCATTTTGCTCAGGCCTTCCAGGTGCAATGCGCTCAGGAATGATGCCTAGACGCAGCCACCAGATGGACAGCTGAGAAAGTCCTGCACGTCCTTTACTGGCAAACGGCACACCGTTATCGGTACGAATACGCTCAGGCAGGCCATTTTCCCGAAACACCTGGGTGAAAACGGCCTGCGTTTCCAGAAGGTTGGTATTAGGCATGCTGTGGCAGGCGAGCAGGAAGCGGCTGGCGTGATCCATGATCGTTAGTGGATAGCACCAGACGCCTGCGCCTGTCAGAAATTGGCCCTTGTAGTCAGCACTGAACAGCTGGTTAGGCGACTCTGCCTTCTCCAGTGGCTTGGGGTAGACCGCTACACGCTGACGTAAACGGCGTGGGTTGACCAACTCGGCCTTCTTGAGGATGTTGTAAATCGCTGTCTTAGAAGGTGGCGCCTGATCAGGGAAGCGCTCCTGCAGCGCAGCCTGGATCTTTTTCGGACCAGGTTCCGTTTCGCCTCGACTGCGCAGTTCGATGATGGCTTCGCGAACTGCAGCGGGGACGACCCAGTTCTGCGTCAACCGGCGGCGGCTGCGTTCTTCCAGCCCCGAAGGCCCCTCTTTCTCATATCGCTCGACCCATTTGTAGCCGGTCTTACGGCTGATCTCGTAGGCCTGGCACAGGGCGCTGAAGCTGGGCGGCCCTTGCAGGTAATCCGCGATGAAAAGCATTTTCAGGTCCATAGGTTTCAGCTCTCGCCAAGGCATGGTCAGATCCTCGAAAACCGACCTTGCCAGTTAAAGACTGTTACCTATGTGCGTGAACTGATTTGTAACCTATGTGGGTGAGTCATACC
>NZ_JAOCDI010000110.1:0-1342 GCF_029840855.1 Pseudomonas sp. GD03862 | reverse complement strand
GGCGCCGATACTCAAGCCTCACCTACAAGAGGCCTGCAACAGATGAGCTTGAAAGCCCCGCTTGAACGCCTGGCCGCGCTCGATACCAACACAGTGTCGGACGCTCTGGACTTCCTCCAACTGCCTGGCGCCACTAACGGCCTGCTGCCGCTCTGGAACTGCCCCAAAATTGTCGGCCGAGCCAGCACCGTGCAGTTGGGGCCAAAGCAGGACGTGGCGCCCACCGTTCACCTGATTACCCCGGTCGTGGAGCAGGTCACCACCGATGACCGCGTGTTGGTGATCGCCGGTGGTGTCGACGGTATCTCCAGCTGGGGCGATATCCTCGCCAACGCAGCCCAGCGCAAAGGCATTCGTGGATCGATCATCGATGGCTTCAGCCGCGACATCCGCGGCAGCGCAGATATCGGTTACCCGGTCTTCGGTCGCGGCGTGACCATGATCAGCGCGCGCAACCGACTCATCCAGATTGACGCGGCCGTCAAAGTTCGCATGGCGGGTGTTGAAGTTGATGAGGGCGATTACGTGATCGCCGACGAATGCGGCACCGTTTTCGTTCCGGCCAATGCCATCGAGAAAGTGCTTGATCTGGCCGAGCGTATTGACCGCCGCCAAGCCGGCATGGTCGACGCTGTTCGCGCCGGTCGCTCAGTCGAGGAAGTCATGCACGACACGCAATTCGAAGCCATCAAGGTGGAGCACTGATATGAGCCTTTCTGATAAAGACCTGGTTGCCTTGTTCGAAGGCTTGGATACCCCGGGCGTGTCCGACGCGATGGATAAACTGGGCCTTCCGGGCCAGGCCTTCGGTATCTCGCCATTGGCCAACTACAGCCAGGTCGTCGTCGGCCCTGCCTTCACTGTTCAGTACGTCAGTGCGAGCACACCGCCCGGTACTGTCGGTGACTTCATTGATGAAGTAGCACCAGGCGATGTGGTGGTCATCGCCAATGACGGCCGTACCGATTGCACGGTGTGGGGCGACATCATGACCCAGTACGCACTTGCCCGGGGTATAGCCGGCACGGTCATTGACGGTGTCTGCCGCGATGTGAACAAGGCGCTGGGCGAAGGCTACCCATTGTTCAGCAAAGGCCGTTTCATGCGTACCGGTAAGGACCGCGTGGAAGTCGTGGCTGTAAACCAGCCGGTGTCGGTTGGCCAAGCTCGGGTTTGCGCCCGCGACATCGTTGTCGCTGACGCCAACGGTGTCGTCATCGTCCCGCGCAATCGTGCGCAGGAGGTCGCTGAAACGGCACGTCGCATCGAACATGTCGAAGCACAGATCCGCGAACAGATCGCCACTGGCAAGAGCCTCAAAGAAGCGCGTGCCGCCCTCGGT